>JAFKLV010000184.1 GCA_017304125.1 Sphingomonadales bacterium | reverse complement strand
GGTGAATATGGCGCGAGCGCGGTCTATCTCAGCGAGATGGCGGGGAAGGAGCATCGCGGCTTCTTCTCCAGCTTCCAATATGTCACGCTGATCGCCGGGCAATTGGTGGCGTTATGCGTGCTGCTGATCCTGCAGGGCGCGCTGACCGATGCGCAGCTCCATTCATGGGGCTGGCGCGTGCCGTTCGCGATCGGCGGGGCGCTGGCGTTCGCGGTCTTTTACCTGCGGCGCGGGATGGCGGAGACCGCCTCGTTCCGCCGGGTGGAGGAAAAGCGCGGCGAGCGCGTCAATAGCCTCAAATTGATGCGCGATCATCCGCGCGAGGTGCTGCTGGTGATGGCGCTGACCGCCGGGGGCACGCTCGCTTTCTATGCCTATAGCGTCTATCTGCAGAAATTCCTCGTCAACACCTCGGGCTTTTCGGTGCAGACCGCCTCGCGGGTAATGACCGCGGCGCTGTTCATCTACATGCTGCTCCAGCCGCTCGCGGGTGCCTTGTCCGACCGGATCGGGCGCAAGCCGTTGATGATCGCCTTCGGTATCGTCGGGATGCTCGGCACGGTGCCGTTGTTCACCGCGCTCGAAACGGTATCGAGCCCGCTCAACGCCTTCCTGCTGGTGCTCGCCGCGCTCGTCGCGGTGACGGGCTACACCTCGATCAATGCAGTGGTGAAGGCCGAATTGTTCCCGGCGCATATCCGCACGCTGGGGGTCGCGCTGCCTTATGCATTGGCCAACACCCTGTTCGGCGGCACGGCGGAATATGTCGCTTTGTGGTTCAAGCGCGAGGGGATCGAACGCGGCTTCTACTGGTATGTCGCCGCGATGATCGGGCTGTCGCTGATCGTCTATCTGCGGATGCGCGAGACGCATCATACCGGCACGCTGGCGGTGGAATATGCCGAGGCCGAAGGGAAAACCGAATGACCCGCAAGACGATCGCCGCGCTGCAAATCGGCGCCTCGCCCGGGGGCACTGCCGCGACGCTGGCGCAAATCCTGTCGTTCGAAACCGTGATCGCCGAAGCCGGCGCCGATCTCGTCGTGCTGCCGGAGGCGGTGCTGGGCGGCTATCCCAAGGGCGAATGGTTCGGCACGCGGCTCGGCTATCGGCTGCCCGAAGGGCGCGAGGCGTTCGGGCGCTATCACGCCGGGGCGATCGACCTGCCGGGGCCGGAGACCGCCGAACTGGCGGGGCTGTCGCAACGCACCGGCGCGAGCCTGGTGGTCGGGGTGATCGAGCGCGACGGCGGGACGCTGTATTGCACCGCTTTGTTCTTCACCCCGGCCGAGGGGCTGGTCGCCAGGCATCGCAAGCTGATGCCGACCGGCACCGAGCGACTGATCTGGGGGCAGGGCGACGGCTCGACCCTCCCGGTGATTGAAACCGGCGCCGGGCGGGTCGGGACCGCGATCTGCTGGGAAAACCATATGCCGCAATTGCGGCTGGCGATGTATGCCAAGGGGATCGACATCTGGGCCGCGCCGACGGTCGACGAGCGCGATATCTGGCAATGTTCGATGCGGCATATCGCGCATGAGGGGCGCTGCTTCGTGGTCAGCGCGTGTCAGGTGCAGCCGTCGCCGGCGGCATTGGGGCTCGATCTGCCCGGCTGGGACGCCGATCGCCCGCTGATCCGCGGCGGCAGCCTGATCGTCGACCCGCTCGGCGAGGTGCTTGCCGGGCCGCTCTTCAACGAAACCGGGCTGGTCAGCGCGACGATCGATATCGGGGCGATCGTGCGCGGGCGCTATGATTTCGATGTGGTGGGCCATTATGCCCGGCCCGATATTTTCTCGCTGACCGTGGACGAACGCGCGCGTGCGCCAGTATTTTTCACCCGATAAGGCGGGGCGATCTCCCATGCGGACCTATCGCCTCGGGCATTATCGGATCGACTGGGGGCTCAGCACCTTGCTGCTCCTGCAGGCGCTGACCCTGTTCGTCGCGGTGCCGCTCAACACGCAATATGCCAGCGCGCATCTGCTGCTCGACGGGTGTCGGCTGGGGTTCGCGCTGGTTTGCGTCACCGTGCTGACGCGGCACCGGCTGGTTCAGTTGCTGCTTCTATTGTCGCTCGCGGTGCCGCTGATCGGGCCGGTCGTCGCGCGCCACCTGTTGCTCGATATCGGGATCGAGGTCAGCGCAGGCTTCTAGCACGGCGTGATCGAGGTCGCCGCCTTCTGCTTCAACGCCGCGGTGACCGGGCTGGTGATGCGCCACGTGTTCGGGCCGGGGCGGGTGACGGTTCATCGCATCCAGGGCGCGGTACTGATCTATCTCGACGTCGCCGCGCTATTCGCGATCGCGTTCAACGCGATCCTGATGCATTCGCCAGGCGCGCTGGTTTCGACCACCGCGACGCCGCTGGCGCTCGCACAGGGCGCGCGGACCGCGGTGCTGACCTATTTCAGCCTCGCGACGCTCACCACCACCGGTTACGGCGATATTGTCCCCGTGCTGCCGCTGGCGCGCAGCCTCGCCAATCTGGAGGCGGTGATCGGGCAATTATTCCCCGCGACGCTGCTCGCCCGCATCGTCGCGCTCCAGCTCGAACATAGCCGGCGCACGCCGGGCGAATGATCAGAGCGTGGCGACCGCCTCGGCAATGGCGTCATAGGCCCGGTCGAGATCGGTATCGTCGATGCAATAAGGCGGCATGACATAGACCGTATTGCCGAGCGGCCGGAGCAATAGATCGCGCTCGCGGAAATGCGCGAGCAGCCGGGGGGCGAGGTTGGACAGATAGCCACCCCCCGCCGGATCGACCAGATCGACCGCGGCGATCGTGCCGAGCGCGCGCGGGTTAGCGACCCCCGGCAAGGCCGCGAGCCGCGCCAGCCGCTGCGCCTGGCGTTGGCCAAGGTCGGCGATGCGCGCCGTCACCGGCTCGTCGCGCCAGATCGCGAGATTGGCATTGGCGGCGGCGCAGGCGATCGGATTGGCGGTGTAGCTCGACGAATGGAAGAACATCCGCGAACGATCGGGCGAGAGATGCGCGTCATAGATCGCCTCGCTCGCCAGCGTCACCGCCAGCGGGATCGCACCCCCGGTCAGTCCCTTCGACAGGCACAGGATATCGGGCACCACATCGGCCTGTTCGCACGCCAGCAACGTGCCGGTGCGCCCCCAGCCGGTCATCACCTCATCGGCGATGAACAGCACGTCGTGCCGCGTACAGATCGCGCGCATCTCCGCCAGTACCCACGGCGGATAGATCAGCATCCCCCCGGCGCCGAGCAGCAGCGGCTCGATGATCAGCGCGGCAGGCGCGTCGCGGCACGCCGCCTCAAGCGCATCGAGCGTTGCCTGCTCCTTGCCCGCGACAGGGAAGGGCAGAGTACCGACATCGAACAGCAGCGGCGCATAAGGCGCGTTGAACACCCCGCGCTCGCCGACCGACATCGCGCCGATCGTATCGCCGTGATAGCTATGCTCCATCACCAGGATGCGATGCCGCGCCGCGCCGTGATTGGCCCAATAGCCCAGCGCCATCTTGAGCGCGACCTCGACGCTGGTCGAGCCCGAGTCCGAGAAGAACACATAGGAAAGCGACGGCGGCATGATCGCGGTCAGCCCGCGCGCCAGTGTTTCGGCCGGTTCGTGGGTCCAGCCGGCGAAGATGATCTGGTCGAGCTTGGTCGTCTGCTCGGCGATCGCCGCCATGATGCGCGGGTTGCAATGGCCGTGCGTCGTCACCCACCAGGAGGAGATGCCGTCGATCACGCGCCGCCCGTCGGCGGTGTACAGCGCCGCGCCCTCGGCATGGGTAACGAGCGGGATCGGCTCGCCGAGCCCGTGCTGGGTGAAGGGATGCCAGATCGGCGAACGGGTCATCGGAAATCCCCCAGATCGAAATGCGCGGCGAAGGCGGCCGCCAGTGTCTGCCGGTTGAGCGGATCGAGCAGCGGGAGCCGGCCGAGGCGCTTGACCTTGCCGATGCTGGCGATCGTCTCCTCGCTATCGGGCTGCGGATCGCCGATGAATGCGATGCCGAGGATCGGCACCCCGCGCCGCCTGAGCGCCTCGATCGACAACAGGCTGTGGTTGATCGTGCCCAGCGCGGTCCGTGCGACGACCACCACGGGCGCCCCCCAATGCGCGAACAGATCGGCGAACAGCAATTCGCGCGACACCGGCACCAGCACCCCGCCGGCGCCCTCGACCACCAGCGGCCCGGCCACCTCGGGCAAGGCGAGCCGCGCGAGATCGATCGTCACGCCGTCAATCTCCGCGGCGCGATGCGGCGAGCACGGCGTGGTCAGGCGATAGGCCTCGGGCAGCGCGCGTTCGGGCGGCAGACCGGCGAGCGCCGCCGCGCGCTCGATATCGCCCTCGGGATCGACGCCGGCCTGCACCGGTTTCCAGTAGAAAGCCCCCAGCGCCCCCGCCAGCGCGGCGGAGAAGATCGTCTTGCCGACATCGGTGTCGGTGCCGGTGACGACGATCGGGGCGTGGGTCATGAGCGGCAGGTCCTTATCGTATCGGCGAGCGCGGCGATGTCCGCCTCGGCGACGTTGAGCGTGATCGAGATGCGCAGCCGCGCCGTCCCGGCGGGGACGGTGGGGGGGCGGATGCCGCGCACGTCGAAGCCAGCCGCCTGCACCGCCGCCGCCAGCGCCATCGCCGGCGCGTCCGCGCCGATCACCAGCGGCAGGATCTGCGAGCCGGTCGGCGCCACCCCGCAATCGGCGAGCGTGCGTTCGGCATAAGCGATCAGCGGGGAGGGCGCGGTCGAGAAGATGAAGCCGCGCCCGCGGTTGATCAGGAAATCGCGCACCGTGCGCGGGCCGCAGACCAATGCGCCCTCGCACCCCAGCGCCTTGCCGCAGGTGCGCAAGGTGACGACATTCTCACGCCCTTCGAGCCCGGCGGCGAGCCCGCGCCCGCGATCGCCGAACACGCCGGTGGCATGCGCCTCGTCGATCAGCAGAATCGCCTCGTGCCGCGCGGCGATCGCGGCGAGTTGGTCGAGCGGGGCGCGGTCGCCGTCCATGCTGTACAAGCTTTCGACCGCGAT
>JAFKLV010000183.1 GCA_017304125.1 Sphingomonadales bacterium | reverse complement strand
GCTCAGCCCCGCGGCCACCGCGTTTGCGCGGTGGCGGGCGAGGCTGCCCTCGCCGAAAGCATAATCGATCAGCCCGGGCCGGCGGAGCAACAATGCGTTGGTCCCGGTGCCGGCGCGATCGGTGGCGGCGATGACGTCGGCCCCGCCGAGCGCGGCAAGGTCGCTTGCCGTCAGCAACGGCAGATCGGCGCTGAGCGCCAGCACCGGCAGATCGGGATCGACCAGCGCGCTCGCTTCGGCGAGCGCCTTGTTCAACCCGATGCCGGTTTCAGCCACGGCGTGCGCGCCCGCGGCGACGGCGAGATCGCGCAGGAACGCGCTGCGGCTTACGACATAGCATTGCGCGGTCACTTGCGTCGCGACGTGGAGGACGTGGCGGAACATCCGCTCGACCAGCATCGCGCGCGCCGCCGGGGCGAGCGCCGGGGCGAGGCGGCTCTTGCCCTCGCCCGGCGGACGCACCGGGATGATGATCGACAGGCTCAGGGCCGTTTCCGCAAGGTCGCGGCAAGCGCGAGCGCGACACGCGCCAGCCGGCGTTGCCCGGCATCGTCGCGCATCAAGGTTTCGGCGGCGACCAGCGGGATATCGTTCACCACCGTCCCGGCGCCCGGATCGTCATAATCGCACAGGATCATGTCGACGATCCCGGCATAAGGCGCGGCCAGCGCGGCCGCACCCGGATCCACGCCGAGTTCGCGCATGATCTTCGCCGCCGGGCCTTTCACCGCTTCGCCGCCGATGAACGGTGAAATCGCGACGCACGGCGCGCGGCGCTGGCGCAGCGCCTCGGCGATGCCCGGTATCGCCAGCATCGGGCCGATGCTCAGCACCGGGTTCGACGGGCAGATCACGATCGCTTCCAAGGCAGGGTCGTTCAACGCGGCGACCAACGCCGGGGCCGGTCGCGCGGTTGCGGCGCCGTCGTAGCGGATGCCCCGAAACACCGGTTCGCAGCGGCGGCGGACGAAATAATCCTGAAAGGGCAACGCGCCTTCGTCGGTCTCGATGATCGAGCGCACCGGGTCGTCGCTCGCCGGGACGATCGCCTGGGTGATGCCACAGGCGCGGGCGATATCCTGGGTGATCGCGGTCAGCGTCTCGCCGCGCCGCAGCCGATCGGTGCGCAGGACATGTTTGGCGAGATCGCGGTCGCCGAGCGCGAACCAGTCCGCGCCGCCGAGCTTGCGGATCGTTTCCATGAACGACCAGGTCTCGTCCTTGATCCCCCAGCCGCGCTCGCGATCGTTGAGCCCGGCGAGCGTATAGGTAACGGTGTCGATATCGGGGCAGATGGTGAGCCCGAGATGCTCGAAATCGTCACCGACATTGACCGCGATCAGCAACGCGCCCGGCGGCACGATCGCCGCGAGCCCGTTGGCGAGCCGCGCGCCGCCCACGCCGCCGGCGAGCGCGACGATCATGGAAAGAGGTCCATCTCGCGCGGGCGGATGATCGTGCGCGCATCGCTGCCGTCCGCGGCATAATTGAGCCCGCGCATGATGACGATCGGGGTGCCTTCGTCGGCTTGCCCCATTGCCAGCGAGGCGGCGGCGGCGATTTCGTCGGCCAGCCCGAGTTCGCTCGATTCGAGCTTGCGTCCGGTGAGATCGGCGCGGCCGCGCAGGTCGAGCACCGCGGGGAGGCCGGCGACGCCGATCGCGGTGCCGGTCGTCCCCATTCGCCATGCGCGGCCGAGGCTGTCGATCACCAGCACCGCGACGGTGCGCCCGGTCGCCGCTGCGAGCCGCGCGCGCAATTGGGCGGCGCTGGCATCGGGGTCGAGCGGCAGGAGCAGCGCCTGCGAGCCTTCGCCGGGGAGGACATTCGACTGATCGATCCCGGCATTGGCGAGCACCAGCCCGAGCCGGTGGCGCACGATCAGCAGATTGGGGCGAATCCGCACCACCGCCTCGGCTTCGCCGAGGATCAGTTCGACCAGTCGCGCATCCTTGCCGGTCTGCGCCGCGAGATCGAGCGCGGCGGGGGAGGGCGAAACGCTGTCGAGCGCGACCTGCCGCCCTTCCGCCTTGGAAACGATCTTCTGCGCGAGGACGACGACATCGCCGTCGGCCAGCGTCATGCCGTTCGCCGCCACCGCATCGACGATCACCCGGCACAGATCGGCGCCTGGCTGCACCACCGGCACGCTGGCCAGCGCCGTCACCGAATAGCCCCGGCTGGTCATACGGTCTGCGGCACTCCCGTGATGCGGATTCCCGAACCGGGAACCTTATAGCGCCGGTTGAGCGCGATCAGCACGCTCGTCAGCGCCTCGGACACCACCGAATTGCACAACGGGCCGGCATTCCATGCCGTCAGTCCGATCTCCTGCGCAAGCCCGACCACCTCGTCCGCCGCCGCGGCATCGTCGGCGCACACCAGCACGTCGCATTCGACGTCTTCGTCGAGCCTGGTCAGATGATGCGCCGAGATGTTCTGGAACGCGGAAACGACGCGGACGCCCTCGCCGAGCATCGTCTGCACCGCCTCGACCGCGCTGCCGCCATTGGGCAACTGCACCCGGCTGACCTTGGGCGGGACGAGCGGGACGGTCACGTCGATCAGGATCTTGCCCTGCAACGCTTTGGCCACTTCGGCGACCGCGGCCTGCTGCGCCGCGAACGGCACCGCGAGCACGACGATCTCCGCGGCGCGCGCGGCGTCGAGGTTGGCCGCGCCGCGCACGTCGCCGCCGCCGGGCAGCGCATCACGCATCGCCGCGGCGGCTTCCTCGGCGCGCGCGGCGGTGCGGCTGCCGACGATCACCTGATGGCCGTGATGCGCCCAGCGCAGCGCCAGCCCGCCGCCTTCCTTGCCGGTGCCGCCGAGCACTGCGATGGTCTTTTTCACGTCAGGCATCTTCCGCCGCTTTCTCTCTCTGTTTCCGGGGAGGGGTGAGCACGACCGGGGTGAGCGGCGCGGCAGCGCGCCCCGCCGCCTCGATCGCCGGGTCCACCGGGCCGTATAAGGTGGTGCGCTGGCGCGGGATGCGGCCGATCGCGCGGATCAGCGCTTCCATCGCCTGCGGGGGCAATTCCTGCCCGTGCGCCGCGCCGGCCGCGCGCGAGATGCTCTCGTCCATCAGCGTCCCGCCGATATCGTTGGCGCCGCCGTCGAGACACGCCTTGGCGCCCGCTTCCCCCAGCTTGACCCAGCTGACCTGGATCGAGGTGAGATGCGGGTGGAGCGCCAGCCGCGCCACCGCATGCATCAGCCGCACCTCACGGAAGGTCGGCCCGCGCCGGCTTTCGCCGCGCAGCCCCATCGGCGCCTCCATCGGGACGAAGGGGAGGGGGACGAATTCGGTGAAGCCGCCGGTGCGGCGTTGCAGGTCGCGGATCGCGATCAGGTGGCGCGCCCAATGCTGCGGGCCGTCGACATGCCCGAACATGATCGTCGCGGTGGTGCGCAGTCCGACACGATGCGCCGCCTCGATCGTCTCGAGCCACTCGGCGGTGTCGAGCTTGTCCGGGCAGATCACCGCGCGCACCTCGTCGTCGAGGATCTCGGCGGCGGTGCCGGGGAGCGAGCCGAGCCCGGCCGCCTTGAGCCGCGTCAGATAATCCGCAAGGCCGAGGCCGAGCGTCTCCGCGCCGTGGCGCACCTCCAGCGGCGAGAAAGCGTGGATATGCAGATCGGGCTGCGCCGCCTTCACCGCGCCGAGCAAGCCGAGATAGGTATGGCCGCTATAGGAAGGGTGGATGCCGCCCTGCATGCACACTTCGGTGCCGCCGCGCGCCACCGCCTCATCGGCGCGGCGCGCGACTTCGCCCAGATCGAGATCATAAGGCGCGCCGCGCAGGCTTTCCGCGCCGCGCCCCTTGGAGAAGGCGCAGAAGCTGCACTTATAGGCGCAGATATTGGTGTAATTGATGTTGCGGTTGACGACGAAAGTCACCTCGTCGCCGTTGACCGCACGGCGCAGCACATCGGCGCTGCGGCAGATATGTTCGACATCCACGCCACGCGCGGCAAACAGCGTTTCGATCTCGCGCGCGGTGATCCCTTCCCCCGCGATCGCGCGGGCGGTGATGCGCTCGATCTGCGGCGACGGCGTGCCGGTGGCGGGCGCGGGTTGCGTCGGCAGCGGTTGCCCCGGCGACCAGGGATCGGCGCGCGCCAGCCCCTGCGCATCGGCCTGCGCCAGCAAGGCGCGGCGCGGCGCATCCTCCTGCCACGGCGCGGCGAGGAAGGCGGGATAAGCGGGCAGTCGCGCAGCGAGCCGCCGCCCGGCCGCTTCGGTCGCGGCACGCAATTTGTCGACCGCCGGCCACGGCCGCTCGGGATTGACGTGATCCGGGGTCACCGGGGAAACCCCGCCCCAATCGTTGATCCCCGCTTCCATCAGCCGCGGGAAGGCGGCGTCGGCGAGATTGGGCGGGGCCTGAAGCGAGATATCGGCAGGCAGGATCAGCCGCGCCGCCGCGATCGACCACAACAGCTCGTCGAGCGACGGCTCCTCGGCATCGGCCATCGGGGTCCGCGGCTTGGCGCGGAAATTCTGGACGATCACTTCCTGGATATGACCGTGCCGCGCATGAAGCTCGCGGATCGCGAGCAACGCATCGATCCGCTCGGCGCGCGTTTCGCCGATCCCGATCAGGATGCCGCTGGTGAAGGGGACGTTGAGTTCGCCGGCGAGATCGGTCACCGCCAGTCGCGCCGCTGGTGTCTTGTCGGGCGAGCGATAATGCGGCCCGCCTTTCTCGCTCAGCCGATCGGCGATGGTTTCGAGCATCAGCCCCTGCGACCCGGACACTGCCTTGAGCCGCATCATCTCCTCGCGCGTCACCACCCCGGCGTTGACGTGCGGGATCAGTCCGGTCTCGCGCAGCACGAGGCGGCACATCGCCTCCAGATAATCGATCGTCGTGGCATGGCCCAACGCGTCCAGCTCGCGCCGTGCGCCGGCGAAGCGCAGCTCGGGCTTGTCGCCCAAGGTGAACAGCGCCTCGGTGCATCCGGCGGCGGCGCCCTCGCGCGCCACCGCCAGCACCTCGTCGGGCGTCATATAGGCCGGGCGGCC
>JAFKLV010000182.1 GCA_017304125.1 Sphingomonadales bacterium | reverse complement strand
CCCCTCGCCCTCGGTGAAGTCGAACCGGGCAAAACGGTCGCCGAACAGGCTCGCCAGCGCCGCGCCGAGCAGCACATTGCCCGGCGACAGCGCGCCATAAGCCGGATCATGCCCGACATGATCGTAGCGCAGGGTATCGCCGTCGGCGCCGCACCACAGATAGGCGATCGGCGCGTCGCGCAGGAACAGCAGCCACGCCCGCACCCCGTCCGCCGCAGCCAGCGCGTGCCCGTGCGCCGCGTCGGCCGGGAGCCCCGATTGCATCAACCGCTCCTGATAGGTGGTCGCCGATACCGCGCGGGCGAGCGGGTGGAAGATCGCCAGCTCCGCCGGGGTGCGATAGCCGCGCACATCGAGCAGGCCGTCGCCGGCCTCGGCCAGCTTGCGCGTCTTGCGGTTGAGCGTCGCGCGCGCCTGCCCCGAGAGGCCGGCACGCCACGCCGCCTCCCCCGCCGACAGATCGACATAATAACGGATGTAGTGCTGCCGCGCGAAGGCCAAGCCGCGCCACGCCAGCGCTGCATCCTGCGGCAGCGAGGTCACCAGATAACCGTCATCGGCCGGATCGAGCGCCGGCAGTATCGGCGGCACGCCCGCCAGCGCCTGATCGAGCGACAGCGCGATGCGACGCAAACGGCGCGGAATTTCTGCCAGCGTGCGCGCGCCGATCTGGAACTTCAGCGCGCTGGCGCTCACGTCGCGCGTTCCTCCACCAGATTGGACCAGACCTGCTCCACCTGACGCATCCGGCGGCGACCGAAACTGGCCGGCAACGGCTGGTCGTCCTGCCCGAGCACGAGCGGCGGCCGATCGGTGAAATGCGCCGTCGGCGCCTCGGCGCGCCGCTCGGCGAGCAAGGCGCACAATTGCGCGAAACGACGCGTATGGACCGCATTGGGGCGCGTGCCGTCGCGCACCGCCAGCTCGAAACTATGCCCGACGATCGTCGTCGCGACATGTCGCTCGGCGATCGCGTGATCGAGCGCGGCCTGCTGCTCGTCGATCGACAGCGCGCAGATCTGGAACTGGCGATAGCTGCCCGCGAAATCCTCGATTACCGTGACCGGCACCTCGGTCACGCCGTGGCGCGCGATCGGGGCGATCTGCGCCGCGGGCAGATCGATCGCGCTCGGCCACGGCTGCGCTGCGCCGTTATGGCTGCTGTCGTAGCGGAAACCGAGCGCGGCCAGCGTGCGCAACGTATCGTCGTTCGCGGCATAATTGCCACCGCGGAACGCGATCGGCAGCGGCGCGCCGGCCTCGACGATCAAGGCAACCGCCTCGCGGATCAGCATCTGCTGCGCGGCGCGCGAAAAATCGACCAGATCGAACTGGCCGTGCTGGCGGCGATCCTCGGCCGAGGCCCCGCGCCAGTTCGCGTGGAGATGAAGCTGCACCTCCTGCCCCGCGTCGCGAATCTGCGACACCACCGTCTGGATCGGCGCGAGCCCGTAGACCAGCGCCGGCATCGGATCGACGAAGAAGGTCGCTTTCAGCGCATGCTGCGCCAGCAGGTCGAGCTGATGCGCGAGGCCCACGCCGGCCGGCTCGAACGAGCGCGCCATCACTTCGTCCACCGCCAAGCCCGACGCATGATGGCGCCAGGACAATTCGGTATCGATCGTCAGAAAAACCTGCATCCCGGCCCGGCTTTAATGAGCGGGAAATGAACAAACCGCAAAAACCGATACAAAAAAATGGGTTAGCGCCGCGACACAGCGCGAGCCGGTGCGGTTCGATATCCTTATCCCCCATGTCACCCCGGCCTTTAGCCGGGGTCCATAGGGAGGCAGGCGCGGGGCAACGGGTTCTAGCCGCAGAGTTCGCGGCACGATGGACCCCGGCTCAAGGCCGGGGTGACGATCAGGGCCGCAGTTCTGTCCCAGTCAGGGCACGATCCCGTAGCGCGTATATTCGCGATCGATCTGCGGCGAGAGCGTGCGCGCCGCGGCGAGGTCGCGGTCGCCCTCCTGCGTCTTGCCGCTGTGCCGCCGGATTACCCCGCGCATATAAAGACTGGCCGCCATATCGGGCACGATCGCCAGCGCGGAATCGAGATCGGCCAGCGCCTCGTCCATCCGCCCCATGCGGAAATAGATCATCGCCCGGCTGTCGAGCACCCCGGCGCTATTGTCGCTCAGCGCGATCGCCTTGGTGCAATCCTTGAGCGCGGTATCGAGCGCGATATTGCCCAGCCCCTTCAGCCAGCAGCGCGCGTTGAGCAATCCGGCATCGGCCGGCTTCAGCCCGATCGCGCTGTCGATCGTTTCGATCGCGCCGTCCTTGTCGCCGAACTGCATCTGCAGATCGGCCTTGAACGACAAATAGCTGGCCTTGTTCTTGTCGCCCTGATCGATCCGTTCCTGGATCAGTTCCAGCGCCACCGCCTTTTCGCCGCGATCGGCGCGCGCCGTCGCCAGCCGCCCGAGCGCAGCATCGTCGGACGGATCGATCCGATTGGCCTCGATCGCATCGGCCAGCGCCTTGGCGTCATTGCCGAGCGCGGCATAGAGCCGGGCGCGCTTCACATAGGTGTCGGCATCGGGCTCGATCGCCAGCGCCTTGTCCAGATCGGCGATCGCCGCCTTGCGGTCGTACACTTTCTCGAGGAACCACGCGCGATCGGTGTAGCTCGATCGCTGATCGGGCCGCTCGCGGATCTGGCGGGCATAGACCGCGAGGATCGGGTCGAGCTTCTTGTCGCGGCGCGCGGCGGCGATCTCGTCCCACGAGCTGGGATAATCGGCCGGTGCCACTGCCCGCGGCGCATTCGCCTTCGCCGCGGCGACCTTGCGGCGCTCGGCGGGAATGTCTGCGACAGGAATTTCCACCCCGCTGCTCGTCGTCTTGTCGTCGGCGACGATCCACTCGCCGTCCAGCGCGACGCTGCGATCGACCGCTTGCCCGGCCAGCACCGCCTGCTCCGCCTTCGCCCCGTCGATCGTGAACCCGCCGCGCGGCAGGCGCAGGCGAGTGCGCAGCGTCACGTAGAACGGCGCATCGGTCTTGACCGGGATATCCTTCCACGCGGCACGCGCACGATCCGGGGAGAAGTCTGCCTGTATGCGATAGAGCGGTCGGCGCCAGCGCTCATTCTCGCGATTCCAATCGGGATAAGCGATGCCGCTCGCGGTGACCGTCGCGGTGCCCGCGGCATCGTCGAAGCTCACCGCCTGCGAGACAAGGTTGGCGTCCTTATCGAAAGAGTTGATCATCTGACGGACGAACTTTTCGAAATCGTCACTACTACCCTGCGCCTTGGCCAGCCGCACCGATTGCGCCAGCGCGCCCTTCACCGTCACGCTGACGCTGAACGGCGCCGGCAGCCCGATGCCCGCACCCTGATCGTAGCTGGCGGTCATCGCGATGTCGGGCCGCGCCGGCGCGTGCAGAGCGATCCGCATCGGCTCCGCCCCGCTCGCGCGCAGCGGCACGACATAGCCGCGCGGCGGCGTATCGTGGATATCGGCGAGCCGCGCGCCCGCCGCCGTGCCGTCAAGCCACAATGTTTCGCCGTTGATCGTCGCGCGGACGAGGACGTGATCGAACGCGGCCGCGCTCGGCAGCCGGGTCGGCACCAGATCGCCAAGCCGCGAATTGGCCGTCACCGGCTCCGCCTCGATCCCCATTTCGTGGAGCAGAGCGAGCAGCAGCAAGGTTTTGGCCTTGCAATCGCCGTAGCGCGATTCCCACGTCTGCGCCGGCGACTGGGGCACGTAATTGCCGGTATCCATCCCCAGCATCAGGTAGCGGATCTTCTCCTGCACCAATTGCAGCGCGAGCGCGGCGCGCTTCAGCGGGTCGCTTTCCGCGGCCTTGATCCGCGTCACCTCCGCCGCCAGCGCACTGCCCGGCGCGATCGTGCCAGCGGTGGCATAAAGCGGCGCCATCACCTTCGACACCGACGCCCAGTCGGCGAAGCTGGTCAATTCGAGCAGCGGCAGCTTGGCGAAACGTGCCGGGGCGTCGTCGGGCATGTCCGGCTGCTTGGCCAACGGCATCGCGATCGACAGCGTCTTATACCCACCCTCGGTCACCGGTTGCGCGGTGACGCCGGCGGCATAGGCCTTCCACTTGATGTCGCTGCCCGCCGGCCATGACAATGCGGCGCGCGCGAATTGCACCCGCAGCGGCGCGGAGAGCAACGGCGCGAACGCCTGCACATCGCCCTTCAGCGTCGGATCGCGCCGCGTGACCGAGAAAGCGACGTCGAGCACGTCGCCGACGCGCAACCCCTCGACCGGCATCGTCGCGGTGAGACGGCCGTCGAGCATGCGCTGCTCCATCCCCTCTTCGCGCCGCAGCACGGTGAGCGGGTTGCCGCCCTTGATGAGATCGATGCGCTCCGCACCGCGGATGATCTGCGCGCGGTGGACGATGAGATCGCCCTGCGACGGCTGCCATTCGATCTTGATCGTGCCGATGCTGCTCAGCGCCTCGGCCGAGGCGGCGCGGGTCGCGGTTTCCATATAGGACCAGGCACGCCCGTTCTCGAGCCGTTGCTGGTTGTCGAACACCAGCAGCATCGGCGCGTCGTCGCCCAATTTGGTGGCGTCGATCGCCGGGGCTGGTTTCACCCAATCCGGCATCGGCTGATAGAGCGGCTTATCGCCGGCATGCGCGATCGCACTGGTGGCAAGCAAAGCCACAAACAACGGCAGACGCCGCATTCTTTCCCCCAATTTTTCCCCTGCGCGATGCTAGGCTGAGCCGCGCCGCCCCCGCAACCTATTTTGCGTGATAAAAATCATAGACTTGTTGCGCGACCGTGGCGGAGACTCCCGGTGCCTTCTGCAGATCGGCAAGGCTGGCGTCGCGCACCGCGCGCGCGGTGCCGAAATGCATCAGCAGCGCCTTCTTCCGCGCCGGGCCGATCCCGGGCACTTCGTCGAGCGGGCTGGCGCCGATCGCCTTGGCGCGTTTCTGGCGGTGCGCGCCGATCGCGAAGCGGTGCGCCTCGTCGCGCAGCCGCTGGAGATAGAAGAGCACCGGGGCGTTGACCGGCAAGGTCAGCTCGCGGCCGTCCACCA
>JAFKLV010000181.1 GCA_017304125.1 Sphingomonadales bacterium | reverse complement strand
TTGAACAAGGGAGGGGTCGGGGGTGGGTTGGTGTGTGGGGCACCGCTACACCCGCCTCATACCCACCCACCCCCAGCCCCTCCCTTCACCAGGGAGGGGAGAAGAGGAATGGCGGCGGCTTCCTTCAGATCAACTTCCGCCAATGCTGCCCGTCCCATGCGTCGACCGCCATTTCGCGCGGCGCATGCGCGCGCAGCGCGCGGCCGAATGCCTTTTGATGCTCCGCCGAACCGTGCGCCGCGAGCGCCTCGACGCTCGCCCAGCGTTCGGCGACGCGGACCAGATCGGGATTCTCGACATCGAAGGCGAAACAATATTCGTCGCATCCCGCTTCGGTGCGCACCAGTTTCGCATGATCGGCGAACAATTGCGCCGCCTTGGCGCCCTCCCCTTCGGGCAGCAGAATCGTGCCCATCACCAATATCGTCATCGTCTCTCCTTTATCCGTGCACGGAACGGCTTAAACGCCACCTCATGTTGCGCCAATATCGTTCCGATGTTAGCGGCGCAGGCTTCGCGGGCGATTTCGCCCGCCCATTAATCATGAACGGGTAAAATGCTCATTTCTCCAGCTTACGCCCAGGTCGCCGGGGGCGCCGCGCAACAGGGTGGATTCGCCGGATTTCTCGGCCTCGCACCGCTGTTCCTGGTGTTCATCGTCTTTTACTTCCTGATGATCCGCCCGCAGCAACGCCGGATGAAGGCGCTGCAGAATGCGGTCGCCTCGGTCAAGAAGGGCGATTCGGTCGTCACCGCCGGCGGCGTCGTCGGCAAGGTCACCAAGGTCGAGGACGCGTTCGTCGAGGTGGAGATCGCCGCCAATACCCGCATCCGCGTGGTCAAGGCGACGCTGGCCGAGATCAATCCGCTCGGCGGCAAGCCGGCGAACGACTGAGATGCTCGATTTCCCGCGCTGGAAGGTCGCATCGATCTGGGCGCTGCTCGCGGTGCTGGTGGCGCTCGCCATCCCCAGCCTGCTGCCACAGCGCATAACGGATAATTGGGGGCATATCCCGCACCCGCGCATCAACCTCGGGCTCGATCTCGCCGGGGGCAGCTATCTGCTGCTCGAGGCGGACGTGAACGATCTCCAGTCGAGCCGGCTGGAGCAGATGCGCGAACAGGTGCAGACCGAGATGCGCCGCCAGAATCCGCAGATCGAGATCGGCGATATCTCGACGCGCGACGGCAATCTTACCTTCATGCTGCGCGATCCGACGCAGGTCGATGCGGCGCGCGAGCGCCTGTTGTCGATCACCGGCGGCGGCGCGGGGATGACCGGCCAGCGCGAATGGGACATCCAGGTCGTCGACACCAGCCGCTTCGTGCTGACCCCGACGACCGCGGGGCTCAATCAGGCGGTCGATCGCGCGATGGGCGATGCGACCGAAGTGGTTCGCCGCCGTATCGACGAACTCGGCACGCGCGAACCGACGATCGTCCGTCAGGGTTCCAGCCGCATCGTCGTACAGGTGCCCGGCCTGCAGAACCCGCAGGCGCTGAAGGATCTGCTCGGCAAGACCGCCAAGCTCGAATTCAAGCTGGTCGATCCCACGGCGACGCCGGATCAGCTGCGCAACAAGCAGGCGCCGATCGGCAGCCAGATCCTGCCCTATCCGAACAATCCCAGCGGCGTGCCGTTCATTGCGGTCAAGCGCTCGGCGATCATCACCGGCGACATGCTGACCGATGCGCGGCAGGAATTCTCGCCGCAGACCAACGAGCCGCAGGTCGCGATCACCTTCGACAGCCAGGGCGGGCGCCGTTTCGCCAAGGTGACGCAGGAGAACGTCAACAAGCCGTTCGCGATCATCCTCGACAATAGCGTGATCTCCGCGCCCAACATCAACGAGCCGATCATGGGCGGCCGGGCATCGATCTCGGGCAGCTTCACGGTCGACAGCGCCAACCAGCTCGCGATCGCCTTGCGCTCGGGCAAGCTGCCGGTGGCGCTGAAGGTGGTCGAGGAATCGACCGTCGGCCCCGATCTCGGCGCGGATTCGATCCGGGCCGGCATCCTCGCCTCCGCGGTCGCGGTGGCGCTGGTCGTCGCCTTCATGTTCGTCACCTACGGGCGGTTCGGCATCTATGCGAACCTCGCGGTGGTCATCAACGTGTTCGTCATCGTCGGCGTGCTCGCGCTGATCGGCGGTACGCTGACGCTGCCCGGCATCGCCGGCTTCGTGCTGACGATCGGTACGGCGGTCGACGCCAACGTGCTGATCAACGAACGTATCCGCGAAGAACGACACCGTGGGCGATCGATCGTCCAATCGGTCGAATTGGGGTATAAGGAAGCGAGCCGCACGATTTTCGAGGCGAATATGACCCACGCCATTTCAGGTGTGATCATGTTCGTGCTCGGGTCGGGGCCGGTGAAGGGCTTTGCGGTGGTGCTGCTGATCGGCATCGTCACCTCGGTGTTCACCGCGGTCACCTTCACCCGCATGCTGGTGGCTGGGTGGCTGCGCCGCGCCAAGCCCAAGACGATCAACATCTGAGGCGAGCGAGATACGATGAAACTCCTGAAGCTCGTCCCCGACGATACCAATATCGATTTCGTTCGCCTGCGTGGCTGGGCATTCGGGCTGACGCTCGCGCTCAGCCTGCTCGCGATCGGACTGACCTTTGCCAAGGGCCTCAACTTCGGCGTCGATTTCGAAGGCGGCCTGATGATCGAGGAGAAGTTCGCGACCGTCCCTGATCTCGATCGCGTCCGCCAGGTGGTCGACGCGCAGGGCGTCGGCGATGCCTCGCTGCAGCAGTTCGGCGATCCCAAGACGATCACGATCCGCCTGCCCGCACAGAAGGGCGCCGACGAGGGCGCGACCAACGCCGTCGTCAAGAAGGTCGAGACTGCGCTGGCGCAGAATTTCCCGGGTGCGACGTTCAGCCGCTATTCCACCGTTTCCGGCAAGGTTTCGGGCGAGCTGATCCGCAACGGCCTGCTCGCGGTGGTGCTGGCGATCGTCGGCATCGGGCTGTTCGCGATCTTCCGCTTCGAATGGCAGTTCGGCATCTCGACCGTGGTGGCGATCGTCCACGATCTGCTGATGACCCTGGGCTTTTTCGCGCTGACCCGGTTCGAGTTCGATCTCAACATCGTCGCGGCGGTGCTGACGATCATCGGCTATTCGATCAACGACAAGATCGTCATCGACGACCGTATCCGCGAGAATATGCGCCGCTATCGCAAGATGGACATGCGCGAGATCATCAACCTGTCGGTCAACGAGACGCTGCCGCGTACCGTGATGACCTCGGTAACGATCCTGCTCGCGCTGTTCGCGCTGCTGTTCCTCGGCGGCCATGTGCTGCGCGGGTTCACCGCGGCGATGATCCTCGGCATCGTGGTCGGCACCTATTCGTCGATCTACGTCTCGTCGTCGCTGCTGATCACGCTGGGCCTGCGCGCCGAGCCGGTCGCGGGCCGTGGCGGCGCCGCGGATCGCGCCGAGCGCGTCGGCCCGCGCGAAGGCTGACGTTCGCCGGTGAAACTGGAACGCACGCGCGATCCCGCCGGGCCGATCATCAAAGGGATCGGCCCCGGCGGGTTTCGCACCGACGACGGCATTTTCCCCGCGTTGATCATGACGGTCGATTCGGTCGCGGAATGGACGCCGCCCGCGCTGGCGGCGCTTTCGGCTGACGATCTCGCCCCGCTGATCGCGGCGGCGCCCGAGTTCATCCTGATCGGCACCGGTGCCGAACTTTCGCGTCCACCGCGCACATTGGTCACGCTGCTGGAAGAACGCGGCATCGGCGTGGAGGCGATGGACAGCCGCGCCGCGGCGCGCGCCTGGGGCGTGTTGCGCAACGAAGGGCGGCAGATCGCCGCCGCGCTCTACCCCCTCGCCTGAACCAGTCCGGCAAGATGCGCGTAAAGCGCGTCGGTATTCGCTTCCCAGGTAAAGCGCAGCGCATGCGCGCGCACTGCCTCCGCGGGTGGCGGCGCGGCGAGCAGCTCGGCGATCGCCGCGGCAAAGGCGCCGGCCTCGCGCGCGACGACACGACCGGCTGACGGCGCGGTCACCACCTCGGGCGCCCCGCCGACCGGGGTGATGACGATCGGCGTACCGCAGGCCAGCGCCTCGACCCACACATTCGCCAGCCCCTCGGATGCCGAGGCCAGCGCCATGACGTCGGCCGCGGCGATCAATGCGGGGAGTTGCGCATGCGGCACCGCGCCCGGCAACCGGATACGATCGCCGACGCCAGCGCGTGCAATCTGCGCTTCCAGCGCGCCCCGCGCCTCGCCTTCGCCGGCAATCAGCAAGGTGGCGCCGTCGAGCCGCGCGACCGCGTCGATCACCACGTCATGCCCCTTGCGCGGAATGAGCGCGCCGACCGAGATGACCAGCGGCCCGGCCACCCCGAGCGCCGCTTTCGCCGGCGCGCGATCGGCCGGCGCGAACCGCGCCAGATCGACCCCGGTGTGATGCACCCGAACCTTCTCCGCGGGGATGCCCAAAGCGGCGATATCGTCGGCCATCGCGCGCGACACCGCGAGCAGGCCGTCCGCCGCCACGCCGGCATCGCGGACCTGGCGCGCGGTGGCGGCGGCATGGCCCCAATGATGAATATCCGCCCCGCGCGCCTTGATCGAAACCGGAATGCCGAGTTCGCGACCCAGCGCCGCCGCGACCGGCCCGTCGGGAAAGAAGAAGGAGGCATCGATCACGTCGAACGTCCGCCCGCGGATCGCGCGGCGCACCGCACGCAGCAACGCGGCGGCGTGAAACCGCCCGCCGGTGCCGGGCAAGGTGGTGAAGCGCGGACGCAGCACCTCGATGCCCTTCCACGTCTCGCGCGCGGGAATGCTGGAGAAGGCGCGATAGCGCGGGTGTCGCGTGAGCGGCCAGGGCGGCACGCCGACGCCCGCCACCACGGTCAGCGCGACCTCGGGATGCGCGGCCAGCCCCAGGGTCTGGCGCTCGACGAACACCCCGAAATTGGGGCGCGTGGCATCGGGAAACACGCTCGAAAGGGTCAGCACGCGAAGCATCGCAGGGAGCCTTAGCCGAGCCGGGTTAAGGCATCGTGGTTAAATCGGAATCACCCATCCCCGTTC
>JAFKLV010000180.1 GCA_017304125.1 Sphingomonadales bacterium | reverse complement strand
GGCATAGCGGCCGAACGGCGGCGCCCCGGCATCGCGCCGCGCCTCGGTCTCCGCGGCATAGAAAGCCTCGGCATCGCCGGTCACCAGCGCCTGCATCACCTGCGCCTTGGGGCTGTGGGTCTGGATATAGACGTGCCCGGGTTTCTCGCCGCGCCCGGCGCGCCCCGAGACCTGACGGATCTGCTGGAAGGTGCGCTCCGCCGCGCGCAGATCGCCGCCCTCGAGCCCGAGATCGGCATCGACCACCCCGACCAAGGTCAGATTGGGGAAATGATAGCCCTTGGTGACGAGCTGGGTACCGACGACGATGTCGATCTCCCCCGCCTCCATGCGGTTGACGAATTCCGCTGCCTTGGCCGGGGACCAGATCGTGTCCGACGTGACCACCGCCACCCGCGCCTCGGGGAACAGCGCCGTCACCTCGTCGGCGATCCGCTCGACCCCCGGGCCGCAGGCGACGAGCGATTCCTCGTCGTTGCATTCAGGGCAGGCGCGCGGCACCGGCTCGACATGCCCGCAATGGTGGCAGGCGAGCCGCCGCGTCAGCCGGTGCTCGACCATCCAGGCGGTGCAATTGGGGCATTGGAAACGATGCCCGCAGGTCCGGCACAAGGTCAGCGGCGCATAACCGCGACGATTGAGGAACAACAGGCTCTGCTCACCGCGCTCGAACGTCTCGCCGATCGCCTTGACCAAAGACGGCGCGAGCCAGCGGCCGCGATCGGGCTTCTGCTCCAAAAGGTCGATCGCCTCGATCGTCGGCAGTTCGGCGACGCCATAACGTCCCGGCAGGCGCAGCTCGGCATAATTGCCCAGCGCGACCTGTTGCCGCGTCTCGATCGCCGGGGTGGCGGAGGCGAGGACTACCGGGCAGCCTTCGAACTTCCCCCGCATCACCGCCACGTCGCGCGCGTGATAATGCACCCCGTCTTCCTGCTTGAAGCTCGTCTCATGCGCCTCGTCGACGACGATCAGCCCGAGATCGGCATAAGGCAGGAACAAGGCCGAGCGCGCGCCCACCGTCACCGCCGCCTGCCCGCTGGCGATCGCGCGCCACGCGCGGCGGCGTTGCGACGAGCGCAGCCCGGAATGCCACGCCACCGGCTCGCAGCCGAAGCGATCGTGGAAGCGCTTGAGGAACGGCTCGGTCAGCGCGATTTCGGGGAGCAGGACAAGGCATTGCCGGCCCTGCCGGATCGCCTCCGCCACCGCTTCGAAATAGACCTCGGTCTTGCCCGATCCGGTCACCCCGTCGAGCAAAGTCGGGTGAAAAGCATGCGCCGCGACATCGCCGACCAGCGCATCCGCCGCCGCCTGCTGCTCGCCCGACAGCGCCGGCGGGGCATGATCGGGATCGGGCAGCGGATAGGGGCTGTCGATATCGATCTCCACCCCCTCGATCGCGCCGACCTTCACCAGCCCGCGAATCACCGCGTCGGAGACGTCGGCGATCGTCGCCAGCTCGCGGATCAGCCCCTGCCGATCACCGATCCGCTCGAGCGCCTGCGCGCGCTGCGGGGTCAGCCGATCGGGGACGTGACCCGTGGCGCGATATTCGACGATGAGCTTCTGCCCCTCCAGCGCGGCGGTGGAGGACAAGGCCATCCGCACCACCGCGGCGGGCGCGGCGAGATAATAATCCGCGGTCCATTCGACGAGACGGCGCAGCGGATCGCGCAGCGGCGGGGCATCGGCGACCGCGATCAGGTTGCGCAGCCGGTTGTCGCCGACCTCGGCGTCGGACGGCATTCGCTCCGGCTCCCACACCACGCCGACCAATTGCCGCGGCCCCAAAGGCGCGACGACGATCGACCCCGGCTCGACCGTCATCCCGTGCGGGACGCGGTAATCGAGCGGGCCGAGCGCGGAATTGAGCACCAGAACACGGGCACGAGACATCATTCGCCATATGGCGCGCCACGGCGCCGCACGCAAAGCCGGCGGCAAAGTTCACGAAGTTCACACATGTGGACCCGTGCGCCGTTCGGTCTTACCTCTCGGAGCGATGAGCGAGCTGGCCCCCGACTATGGCGCTTACCTGCGCCGCGACCGACGCCGCTCGGCGCATACCGTGCGCGCTTATGAGGCGACCGCCAACCGGCTGATCGCCTTCCTGACGCGGCATTGGGGTGCCCCCGTCGATCGCGCCGGGCTGGCGCGGGTCAGCGCGTCGGACCTGCGCGCCTATCTCGCGCACCGCCGCAGCGGGGGGCTTGGCGGCGACCTTTCCAACGCCTCCGCCGCGCGCGAATTGTCGGCGGTGCGTGGCTTTCTCGAATGGGCCAATGGCGAGGGCGCGGCGCCGCGGCTCTCGGGGCCGCGGGTCAAGAAGGGCGTGCCGCGCCCGATCGCCCCCGACGAAGCCTGGGCGCTGGCCGAGGAAGTCGCCGAGGGTGCGCGGCACGAATGGGTCGGCGCGCGCGACTGGGCGGTGCTGCTGTTGCTCTATGGCGCGGGCTTGCGCATCGGCGAGGCGATCGCGCTGACCGGGGCGGTGATCCCGCTCGGCGAGACGATCGCGGTGACCGGCAAGCGCGACAAGACCCGCGTCGTCCCGCTGCTGCCGCAGGTGCGCGACGCGATCGAGGCGTATCTGGCGCAATGCCCGTGGCCGCTCGCGCCCGCCGCGCCGCTGTTTCGCGGGGTGCGCGGCGGCGCGCTCTCCCCCGGCCTCGTCCGCGCCGGGGTGCGCGCCGCGCGGGGACGGCTGGGGCTATCCGAGCGGACCACGCCGCATGCGCTGCGCCACAGCTTCGCGACGCATCTGCTCGGGCGCGGGGCGGACCTGCGCGCACTGCAGGAGTTGCTCGGGCATGCCAGCCTGAGCTCGACGCAGGTCTATACCGCGGTCGACGCCGCGCATCCGCTCGACGTCTACCGCGCGGCGCACCCGCGGGGTTAGGGTTGAAGGGCGCGCCGACGCGGCAAAGCCGCGTCGTCGGACGGGTTCGGCGTTGCCGACCCGCCGGCCGGATCGAGCGCTGCGCTGACGCGCACCAGCTCGGTCGCTAGCGACCGACCTTGCGCTCGATCGCCTCCCAGATCATCGCCGTCACATCGGTCCCGTCAAACCGCTCGATCGCGACGATCCCGGTCGGCGAAGTGACGTTGATCTCGGTCAGCCACTCGCCCCCGATCACATCGATCCCGACGAACAACAGCCCGCGCCGCTTGAGTTCCGGCCCGAGCGCCGCGCAGATCTCGCGCTCGCGCGGCGTCAGCTCGGTCTTTTCCGCCGATCCGCCGACCGCGAGATTGCTCCGGAACTCGCCCTCGCTCGGCAAGCGGTTGATCGCGCCGGCCACTTCGCCGTCGACCAGCACGATGCGCTTGTCACCCTTCGCCACGGTGGGGAGGAATGCCTGCACCATATGCGGCTCGCGCCACATGTTGTTGAACACCTCCATCAACGCCGAGAGATTCTCCCCCTCCGGCCCGACGCGGAAGATCGCCTTGCCGCCATTGCCGTGGAGCGGCTTCACCACGATCGCGCCGTGCCGCTTGAGGAACGCCCGCGCCTCGTCGAGCGAGCGCGTCACCAGCGTGGGCGGCATGAAGCGCGCATAATCGAGCACGAACACCTTTTCGGGGGCGTTGCGCACGCTCGCCGGATCGTTGACCACCAACGTGCGGTCGGTGATCCGCTCGAGCAAATGCGTTGCGGTGATATAGCCGAGGTCGAACGGCGGATCCTGTCGCATCAGCACGACATCCACCTCCTCGCCGAGATCGAGCCGCACCGGCTCGCCGAAGCGGAAATGATCGCCGACGACCCGCTGCACCGTCACCGGATGCGCGCGCGTCCACAGATGCCCGTCGGACCAGTTCAGATCCTCCGCCGCATAATGGAACACGCGATGCCCGCGCTGCTGCGCCGCGAGCATCAGCGCAAAGCTCGAATCGCCCGCGATATTGATCGATTCGAGCGGGTCCATCTGGACGGCAACGGTAAGGGTCATGCGGTCATCCCAAGATTGATCACGGGGGATTTAGGGGGTCAGGCGCTGGCCGTCACCCTCGCCGTCATGCCGGGGCTATCGCTTCTGGTATATCCCGCGTCACCCCGGCCTTGTGCCGGGGTCCACCGGGAGGCGGAGGCAGAGCAAGAGGCTCCCGCCGTAGAGCATGAGGCTCAGTGGACGCCGGCACAAGGCCGGCGTGACGGGAGGGTTGGCGGAGCTCAATGCCGCATACCCTATCCGATCCAAGCATTCTCGATATGCCGCGGCCGCGTCCCCGGTGCGAGCAGGATCACGTCGACGCGGATATCCTCCCCGGCGGTGGCATAGACCGGCATCAGCAATTCGGCCGCCGCCGCGACGCGCGCCAGCCGCCGCTCGTCGATCGCGAAATCGAGTTCGGCGGCGCTGGCGCGGGTCTTGACCTCGACGAACGCGACCAGCCCGTCGCGCTTGGCCACCAGATCGACCTCCCCCGCCGGGGTGCGCACGCGCTGCGCCACCACCCGCCAGCCCTTGAGCCTGAGCCACCACGCCGCCAGCCGCTCGCCGCGCCGCCCGGCGGCTTCGGCGAGGCGGCGATCGCTCATGCCTTCAATGCCATCGCGCGGGCGTACAGCGCCTTGCGGTCGAGCCCGAAGCGTTTCGCCACCTCCCCCGCCGCCTTGGACGCCGGCAGCCGCGACAGCGCCTCGACCAGCGCCGCCTCGGCATCTTCCGTGCTCGGCGGCGGCGCGGCGCCGGGCGGGGCGACCACGACGACGATCTCGCCCTTGGGCGGGGCATCGGCATAGCGCGCGGCGAGCGACGACAGCGTTCCCGTCACCGCTTCCTCGAATTTCTTGGTGATCTCACGCGTCACCGCCGCCTCGCGGTCCCCCAGCCCCTCGGCCAGCGCCGCCAGCGTCGCGGCGAGCCGCGGGCCGCTTTCGTAGAACACCAACGTCGCGCGCACCGCCGCCACCTCGGCGATCGCGCTGCTCCGCGCGCCCGGTTTTGCGGGGAGGAAGCCCATGAACAGGAAGCGATCGGTCGGCAGCCCGGCGAGCGTCAGCGCGGCGATCGCGGCGCACGGGCCGGGGATCGTCACCACCTGATGCCCGGCCGCGCGCGCATCGCGCACCAGTTTATACCCCGGATCG
>JAFKLV010000179.1 GCA_017304125.1 Sphingomonadales bacterium | reverse complement strand
GGCGCGCTCGATTCCGTCGTTTCGGGGATCGTCGTCGAGAACGAGCAGATCGGGCCGAACCGCTATATCGCACGGCTTGGCGTGCTGTTCGATCGCGGCAAGGCCAGCGCGATGCTCGGGGTGAGCGATTCCGTCTCGCGCTCGGCGCCGATGGTGGTGATCCCGGTGATGTGGGCGGGCGGCACCGCAACGGTGTTCGAGCAGCGCACCGCGTGGCAGGAGGCTTGGGCGCGCTATCGCACCGGCAACAGCACGATCGATTATGTCCGCCCGGTCGGCACCGGCCCCGATCCGCTGCTGCTCAATTACGGCCAGACACAGCGCCCGGGGCGCGGCTGGTGGCGATCGGTGCTCAACCAATATGGCGGCAGCAACGTGCTGGTCCCGACGGTGCGGCTCCAGCGGCAATGGCCGGGCGGGCCGATCGTGGCGATTTTCCAGGCGCGCGGCGGCCCCGACAATAAGTTGTTCGGGCAGTTCGCCTTGCGCGTCGACAATGCCGCCGGGCTGCCGCAATTGCTCGATGCGGGCGTGAAGCGGCTCGACGATCTCTATCAGGCGGCGTCGCGCGGCGGGCTGCTGCGCACCGATACCGGGCTTTCCTATGTCGCGCCGGTCGCGACGACCGAAGAACAAGTGCTGCCCGACGATTCACTGCCGATCACGGCGCCGTCGGCCGGTGGCATGACGATCTCGGTCCAGTTCGATTCGCCCGGCGCCGGTGCGGTCAACGCGACCGAGGCGGCGATGCGCGCGGTGCCGGGGGTTTCCACCGCCGCCACCTCCAGCCTTGCGCTGGGCGGGGTTTCGGTGATGACCGTCACCTACGTCAATTCGCCCGATGCCTTCCGCAGCGCGCTGCAGGCGCGCGGCTGGCAGGTGTTCGGCACGGGCACCACGATCCGCATCCGCCGCACTCAACCGTCGACGCCCGAGGCGGCGGCGACCAACGCGACCAACGGATGACGAACCAGATCGCGCTGCCGCTGGAGTGGCCCGCCGATCCGCGCGACGAGGAGTTTTTGGTAACGCCCTCGAACGCGCGTGCCGCGCACACGCTGGAGCATTGGGGGGCATGGCCGGTGATGACCGCCTTGCTCACCGGGCCGCGCAAATCCGGCCGCAGCCTGATTGCGCGGATCTTCGCCTCCAAGAGCGGCGGGACGATCATCGACGATGCCGAAAAACGCCCCGAGACCGAGTTGTTCCACGCCTGGAACGAAGCGCAGGCGCACCGCCGCCCGCTGCTGATCGTCGCCGATGCCGCGCCGCCCGAATGGCGCATCCGGCTGCCCGATCTGCGCTCGCGGCTGGCCGCCTCGCCGATCGCGGAAATCGGCGCGCCCGACGATCAGTTGATGCGCGCCTTGCTCGAACGGCAGTTCATCCGCCGCGGGCTCGATGCGCGCCCCGATCTGATCGACTGGCTCGTGGCGCGGATCGAGCGTAGTCATATTGCTGTCATACGAACGGTCGATGCGCTGGATCAGGAGGTGCTGGAGCGCCGCAAGCGACTGTCGATCCCGCTCGCCCGCACCACGCTTGCCGCCGCCGCTTTGATCCCCCCCTTGCCGACGGACTTACAATGACCCGCCCCGCGCATATCGCCGCCAGCATCAAGGCCGATGACGATCCGTTCGAGAGCCAGTCGACCGATCGCTATTTCAACCGCGAACTGTCGTGGCTGGCGTTCAACCGCCGCGTGCTGGAGGAAGCGTGCAACCCGGCGCATCCGTTGCTCGAACGGCTGCGCTTCCTGTCGATCTCTGGCTCCAACCTCGACGAATTCTTCATGGTCCGCGTCGCCGGGCTGAAGGGGCAGCAATTACTGGAGGTGGAGGCGCGCTCGGCCGACGGGTTGACCCCCACGCAACAGCTCGTCGCGATCACAGAAACTGCTGACAAGTTACTGATGGATCAGGAGAATGTGTGGCGCGATATCCGCCACGCGCTCGCCGATTCGGGAATTCAGGTGCTCGGATCGAGCAAGGTCGATGCGGCGCTGTCGATCGAGGAGATCGGCTGGCTCGAAACCCATTTCCGCGAACAATTGCTTCCGGTGCTGACCCCGCAGGCGCTCGATCCGGCGCACCCGTTCCCGTTCATGCCCAACAAGGGGCTGGCGGTGATGTTCGATCTCGTCCGCCTGTCGGATCAGGAGCCGATCCGCGAGCTGGTGATGCTGCCAGCGGCGATGCGGCGCTTCGTCCGGCTGCCGGGCGACGTTGCGCGCTATGTCGCGATCGAATCGATCGTGAAGCGTTTCTCGCCGGTGCTGTTCCCCGGCTATCGCGTGCTCGGTGCGGCCGAATTCCGCGTGCTGCGCGACAGCGATATCGAGATCGAGGAAGAGGCCGAGGATCTCGTCCGCTATTTCGCCAATGCGATCAAACGCCGCCGGCGCGGGCGGGTGATCCGGCTCGAGCTGGAAACCGGCATGCCCGCGGCGCTGGAAACGGTGCTGCGCGACGAACTGGGCGATGAAGGGGCGCTGATCACAGAGAGCGGCTCGTTCCTCGGCATCGGCGATCTCGATCAGCTGTATGACGAGGATCGGCCGGACCTCAAATTCCCGCCGTTCACCCCGCGCTTCCCCGAGCGGATCCGCGAATTCGACGGCGATTGCTTCGCCGCGATCCGCGCCAAGGATATCGTCGTCCACCACCCGTATGAGACGTTCGACGTGGTGCTCGCTTTCCTCAAGCAGGCGGCGGCGGACCCGGATGTGGTGGCGATCAAGCAGACGCTTTACCGCGCCGGCAAGCAATCGGCGGTGATCAACGCGCTGATCGCGGCGGCCGAGGCGGGCAAATCGGTTACCGCGGTGGTCGAGCTCAAGGCGCGGTTCGACGAGGAGCAGAACCTGCTATGGGCCAGCGCGCTGGAGCGCGCCGGCGTGCAGGTGGTCTATGGCTTCATCGACTGGAAGACCCACGCCAAGATTTCGATGGTCGTGCGACGCGAGGCAGGCCAGTTCCGCACCTACTGCCATTTCGGCACGGGCAATTATCACCCGATCACCGCGCGGATTTACACCGATCTGAGCTTCTTCACCGCCGATCCGCGGATCGGGCGCGATGCCTCGCGGGTGTTCAATTACATCACCGGCTATGTCGAGCCGGAGGGGATGGAATTGGTCGTCATCTCGCCGCGCTATCTGCGCGAGCGGCTGATCGAGCTGATCGACGCGGAGATCGCGAATGCCCGCGCCGGGCGCCCCGCGACGATCTGGGCCAAGATGAATTCGGTGGTCGATCCGGCGATCATCGAGAAGCTCTACGAGGCGAGCGGCGCGGGGGTGGAGATCGATCTCGTTATCCGCGGCATCTGCTGCCTCCGGCCGAAGGTGCCGGGGATGTCGGACAATATCCGCGTCAAATCGGTCGTCGGGCGCTTTCTGGAGCACAGCCGCATCGCCTGTTTCGGCAATGGCGCGGCCTTGCCCAACGACGGGGCGCATGTGCTGATCTCGTCGGCGGACTGGATGCCGCGCAATTTCGATCGCCGGGTCGAATATATGCTGCCGCTGGAGAATGAGACGGTCCACGCACAGGTGCTCGATCAGGTGATGCTGGCCAATCTGATCGATGACGAGCAGAGTTGGGAGCTGGAATCCGACGGCAGCTACACGCGGATCAAGCCGGGCGATAAGCCGTTTAACCTGCACCGTTATTTCATGACCAATCCCTCGCTTTCCGGCCGCGGCGCGGCGCTGGCGGAGGGGGGCGAGGTGCCGACCCTGTCGTTGCGTCGGCAGGAATTGAAGGAAGATTGATGGCGGCGCCGCGCACGGCGATCATCGATATCGGTTCGAACTCGATCCGTCTGGTGGTCTATCAGGGGCCGGCGCGACTGCCGGCGATCCTGTTCAACGAAAAGGTGCTTGCGGGGCTGGGGCGCAGCCTTGCGCAGACCGGGGCGATCGACGCCGAGGCGATGGCCGCGGCGGAGGCGGCGCTCGGTCGTTTCGCGGCGCTGGTGCGCGAATTGCGCTGCGACACGGTGCGCACCGTCGCCACCGCGGCGGCGCGCGATGCCGCCAATGGGCAGGAATTGCTCGCGCTGGCCGAGGCGGCGGGGCTGACGGTCGAATTGCTGTCCGGCGCGGAAGAGGCGCGCGGGGCGGGCTTTGGCGTGCTCTCGGCGATTCCCCGGGCCGATGGCATCGTCGGCGATCTCGGCGGGGGCAGCCTCGAACTGGTGCGGGTCAAGAACGGCAAGGTGCGCCAGCACGCCTCTTTCCCGCTCGGGGTGCTGCGGATCGCGGCGCTGCGCGGCAAGGGCGGGCTCGACCGGCGCGTCGGGCGGCTGCTGCGCGAGGCGGGCTGGGGCGGAGCGGGCAAGGGATTGCCGCTCTATCTGGTCGGCGGATCGTGGCGTGCGCTGGCGCGGCTCGATATGGACCGGACGCATTATCCGCTGCCGATCATCCACGAATATGCCATGTCGGGCGAGACGGTGGCGCGGCTCGGGCGGACGATCTCGCATGTCGCCAAGGGGCGGCTGAAGGCGGTGCCGGGGCTGTCGACCGGGCGTATCCCGACGCTGGGCGACGCGGCGGCGCTGCTCGCGTCGCTGATCAAGCATCTTAAGGCCAGGGGCACGATCGTGTCGGCCTATGGCTTGCGCGAAGGGCTGCTCTATCAGGCGCTCGACGAGCGGACGCGGGCGCAGGATCCCTTGGTGGTCGCGACGCGCGACGAGGCGCGCCGCGCGGGGCGCTTTCCCGAACATGGCGATCTGCTCCACGACTGGATCGCGCCGTTGTTCGTCGGCGAATCGGCGGACGATGCGCGGCTGCGCCATTCGGCCTGCCAGCTCGCCGATGTCGGCTGGCGCGCCAACCCGGAGTTTCGCGCCGAGCGCGGCGTGGAAATCGCGCTCCACGGCAATTGGGTCGGGGTCGATGCCCGCGGCCGGGCGATGATGGCGCAGGCGCTGTGGACCGCGCTCGGCGGCAGCATCTCAAGCCCGCCGCCGCTGCCCGCGCTGGCGAGCGATCTGGATCTGGCGCGCGCGGCGGGCGGGGGGCTGGCGATGCGGCTCGGGCAGCGCATGTCGGCCGGGCTGGCGGGGCCGCTGCAGCGCTCCAGCCTGTCGG
>JAFKLV010000178.1 GCA_017304125.1 Sphingomonadales bacterium | reverse complement strand
AGCCGTCGCGGCGGCAATGGCGGTGGCGGTGGTGGCGGCGGCCGCAATCGCGGCCGCGGGCGTGGGCCGAAGGCGGCCACCGGCGCCTGAGACTGGGCTTCCCCCTCCCGCGCAAGGGAGGGGGCTGCTCAATGTTACCGGGTGACGAACCCGGCTATCGCATCGGCGATGCCGGGCGCGAGCGGCAGCGAGCTGTCGCTATACGTGGCGAGATTGGCGGCGCGATCATCCGCCGCCACCGCCTTCAGCACGTGATTCATGCCCGGCACGATCGTTAGGGTCGAGGCGGGCTGGGCCGCATGCAGCGCTTCGGCATCGCTGGTCGCGACCTGAATGTCGCGATCGCCCTGTACGATCAATACGCGGCCACGATAGCCGGCGATCATCCGCGCCGGATCGGCCGCAAAGAGGCTCTTGAGGAAGCCCTGCACCGCCGGCGCGAAAATGCGCTGGAGCGCCGGATGCAGCGCCGTCACATCCACGTCGCGCCCCGACGCCAGCGCATCGAGCGCGCCATCCGCCTCGCCAAGGATCGGCGCATTGGCGGGATTGGCGTGGAACTGCTCACGCATCACCACATCAAGCCGCCGGCCCGGCGCCGAGATCAGGATCAGCCCGCAGAGATCCGTCGGCTGCTGCGCGGCGGCGAGCGCGACCAGCCCGCCCTCGCTATGCCCTGCCACCCAGACGCAGCGCGCTTTCGTCCGGGCGCGGATCGCCCCGATCCACGTGTGAACGTCGCGCGCATAATCGGCCAGGGTCACATCATTGGCATCCGCGATCGCCGCCTTGCTGCCGAACATGCCGCGCTTGTCGATCCTGACGCTGGCGACACCGCGCCCGGCCAGCGCCTCCGCCAGCAGGCGATACGGCCGCGCCGTCACGCCCAGCGGATTGTCGCCATCGCGGTCGGTCGGGCCCGAGCCGGGAATGATCAATACCACCGGCGCCCCGGCCCCGGCCGGTTGCCATGTTCCGGCAAGATCGCCGTGCGGCCCCGGCGCGGTGATCGGCTCTTCACGCGGGAGCGCCGCGTCAGGTGTCGCCAGCATCGCCGCAGCAGCCAGAAACGGGGTCATGCCCACTCCTGCAACCACTCCGCCTCCGCCGCACGCGGGCTGCGGGCGCGGTTGGCGGGTTCACTCTCATCTTCATGGCCGATCGCCACCCCGCAGAACAGCATCCGCTCCGGCGGGGTATCGAGGAACGCCTCGACCGTCTGCGGATAGACCGCCCAGCATTCCTGCGGACAGGTCGCCAGCCCTGCCTCGACCGCGAGCAGCATCAGATTCTGCAGATACATGCCGAGGTCCGCCCATTGCGGCGGCCCCATGCGGCGATCGACCGTGACGAAATAGGCCGCCGGCGCGCCGAAGAACTGGAAGTTGCGCGCGAACCAGATCGCCCGCGCGCGCCGGTCCTCCCGCGGGATGCCGAGATGGCCGTAGAGGATCTCGCCGATCTGGAAGCGACGCTGCTCCATCGCCGCGGGCAATTCGCGCGGATAGATATCATAGCCCGGCGTCTCGCTCTCGCGCCGCTCGATCTTGCCGCGCATGATCTCCTTGAGCCGGTGCATCGACGCGCCGTGGACGATATCGACATGCCACGGCTGGAGATTCCCCCCGGTCGCCGCGCGCGACGCCTTGAGCGCCAGCGTCCGCAACAGCGCCGGATCGACCGGAGACTCGAGAAAACCACGCACCGATCGCCGCGCGTCCACCGCTGCGCTTACATCCATTTATGCCTCCACCCCTTGCCGTTTACGTCAATCCGCGCCAAATGCACATCGTGGGATAACATCTGTTATGGAGAGTCGGAAGATGCCTGAGGCGTATATCGTCGAAGCGGTGCGGACGGCCGGAGGACGCCGGGGCGGCAGGCTTGCCGGCTGGCATCCGGTGGATCTCGCCGCCAAGGTGCTGGATGCGATCGTGGAGCGCTCGGGCGTCCCGGCGGATGCGATCGACGACGTGATCATGGGCTGCGTCAGCCAGGGCGGCGAGCAGGCCGGGCAGGTCGGCCGCAACGCCGTGCTCGCCTCGACGCTCCCCGAAAGCACCCCCGCGGTGACGATCGACCGCCAGTGCGGCTCTTCGCAGCAGGCGATGCAATTCGCCGCGCAGGCCGTGATGTCGGGCACGCAGGATGTGGTGATCGCGGCCGGCGTCGAGAGCATGACGCGGGTGCCGATGGGGTCGACCTTCAAATTGTTCTACGACGCCGGGCTGGGCAAAAACAAATCGCCGGGGCTGGAGGAGAAATATCCCGGCATCGTCTTCAACCAGTTCGCCGGCGCGGAGATGATCGCCAAGAAGCACGGCTTCTCGCGCGAAGTGCTCGACGAATTCTCGCTCGGCAGCCACCGCAAGGCGGTCGCCGCGACCCAGGCGGGCAAGTTCCGCGACGAGATCGTCGCGCTCGAGATCGAGACGCCCGAGGGCAAGGAAAGCCATAGCGCCGACGAGGGCATCCGCTACGACGCCTCGGCCGAGGGCATGGCCGGGGTCAAATTGCTCGCCGAAGGCGGCTCGCTGACCGCGGCCTCGGCCAGCCAGATCTGCGACGGCGCCAGCGCGGTGCTGATCGTCAGCGCCGAAGCGCTCAAGAAATACAACCTCAAGCCGATGGCAAAGATCGTCAACCTCACCGTCACCGCCGGCGATCCGGTGGTGATGCTCGAGGAGCCGTTGTTCGCCACCGACAAGGCGCTCAAGAAATCCGGGCTGTCGATCGACGATATCGACCTTTACGAAGTCAATGAAGCGTTCGCCTCAGTGCCGATGGCGTGGCTCAAGCATACCGGGGCCAAGCCCGATCGGCTCAACGTCAACGGCGGCGCGATCGCGCTCGGCCACCCGCTCGGCGCCTCGGGCACCAAGCTGATGGCGACCTTGGTCCACGAACTGCGCCGGCGCGGCGGCCGCTATGGCCTGCAGACGATGTGCGAGGGCGGCGGCGTCGCCAATGTCACGATCATCGAGAATTGCGACTGGCAGGCCGCCTGATCCACCTTATCCAACGAGAGGATTTCCAATGAAGCTCGACAATAATATTTCCGCCGTCGTCACCGGCGGCGCGTCCGGCCTCGGCGCGGCGACCGCGCGCTTGCTCGCCTCCAAGGGGGTGAAGGTCGCGATCTTCGATCTGCAGGAAGAAAAGGGCGAAGCGCTCGCCAAGGAACTCGGCGGGGTGTTCTGCAAGGTCAACGTCACCGACGACGCCTCGGTCGACGAAGGCTTCGCCAAGGCGCGCGCAGCGATCGGGCAGGAGCGCGTGTTGGTCAATTGCGCCGGCACCGGCAACGCCATCAAGACCGCGAGCCGCAGCAAGGAAGACGGCTCGATCAAGCACTTCCCGCTCGATGCCTTCAACTGGATCATCCAGATCAACCTGGTCGGCACGTTCCGCTGCATCGCCAAATCGGCCGCCGGCATGCTGACGCTCGATCCGCTGGAAGACGGCGAGCGCGGCGCGATCGTCAACACCGCGTCGGTCGCGGCGGAAGACGGGCAGATGGGCCAGGCGGCCTATTCGGCGTCGAAGGGCGGCGTGGTCGGCATGACCCTGCCGATCGCGCGCGACCTGATGGGCGAAGGCATTCGCGTCAACACGATCCTGCCGGGCATCTTCAACACCCCGCTGCTCGCCGCCGCGCCGCAGAATGTGAAGGATACGCTCGCCGCCTCCGTCCCGTTCCCGAAGCGGCTCGGCGATCCGGCGGAATATGCCGCGCTCGCCACGCTGATGATCGAGAACGGCTATTTCAACGGCGAGGACGTGCGCCTCGACGGCGCGATCCGCATGTCGCCGCGGTAAGCCGCAGCTGGTCTCGCGCATAGCTGACGCTATGCGCGAGACCAGCAAGGCCGGCCGGCGGGTCGCATAAGCGAACCCGTCCGACGACGCGGGATTTACTCCCGCGTCGGCCCCGCCCGTAACGAAAGGCAGCCCGATATGTCCCGCCCCGCCGCCTGGCGCCTTTCGCCGGACAACTACCCGAAGCGCGAACAGATCCAGACGCGCTATCAGGATCTCGATCCCAACGGGCACCTCAACAATGTCGCCTTCGCCGCCTTGTTCGAGACGGTGCGGGTGCGCATGAACCACAATATCGGCGAGGCCGACCGCGGCAGGGATTTCCGCGCGGTGGTCGCGCGCAACGAGATCAATTATCTCGCCGAGGGCAGCTTTCCGGCCCCGGTCGAGATCGCGATCGGCATCGGCAAGATCGGCAATCGTAGCTGGGAGATGCTGGCGGCGATGTTCCAGAACGGGGTGGCGATCGCCACCTGCGACACGGTGATCGTGATGACCGCCCCGGTCGGCGAACCGCTGCCCGATGCGATGCGCGAGGGGCTGAAGGCACTCAGGGTCCGCGAAGGGTAAACCGCCCTCCCCCTTCTTCTTCTTTCTCCCCTCCCTCGTGAAGGGAGGGGCTGGGGGTGGGTGGGTATGAGGCGGTTGCTGCGGTATCCCCCACACCAACCCACCCCCGACCCCTCCCTTGTTCAAGGGAGGGGAGAATATAGCCCTACAACGACTGCCCGTCGTCGACATCGACCACCGCGCCGGTCACCGCCTGCGAGGCATCCGACGCGAAATACAGCATCAGCGGATCGAGCGCGGTGATGTTCATCATCCGCTTGCGGTGGAACGAGGCGATATGCGCCGCGCCGCCCTCGGTCTGGAACCAGTCGCCGGCGATCTCGGTCTGGACATAGCCCGGCTGGATCACATTGACGTTGATCCCCTGCCGCACCCATTCGCGCGCCAGATTGCGCCCGAGATGCGCCACCCCGGCCTTGGACGCGGCATAAGCGCTGTCGCCCTGCCCGGTGAGATGCGCGGTGATCGAGCCGATGATGATCGCCCGCCCGCGCCCACTGTCGCGCGAACCGGCCGCGATCAGCCGCTTCGCGCCCTCGCGCACGGTGAGATAGGCGCCGAGGAAATTGGCATCGAGCAATTGCCGCAGCCCCTCCACCGACACCTCGGTCGCGCGCCCGGCGTGGCTCATCCCGGCATTGGCGATGATCGTATCGACCGTGCCGAAGCGCGCCCTGGCGGCATCGACCAGCGCTGCCACTTCTTCGTCGCG
>JAFKLV010000177.1 GCA_017304125.1 Sphingomonadales bacterium | reverse complement strand
GGCATTTCACGATCAACGATAACTGGTTTCAGCACGCCTTTGATTTTCAGGACAAGATGCCGCCGGTGCTGGGCTATGTCGCGCCGTTCGTGCTGGCGCTGTATCTCGCGGTCTATCCCGCGATCGCGGCGGGGCTGGCGTGGTATCTGCGCGGCAAGCGCCCCAATGCGGGTTACGTACTCGGCTTCGGCTCGGCGTGGATCGCGAGCGAGTGGCTGCGCAGTGTGGTGTTCACCGGCTATGCTTGGGACCCGCTCGGGGTGATCTGGGTGCCGGTCCAGCCGGTCGCCAGCCTCGCGGCGTGGATCGGCACCTATGCGCTGTCGGGGCTGACGGTGGTGCTGGCCGGGAGCCTGTTGCTGCTGCCGCGCCGGCCTATCCCGTTCATTGCGGTCGGTTGCGTGGTGATGTGGCTGCTATTCGCGCAGGAACCGACCTATAATTGGCCCGCAGCGTATCATCCGCCGCGCGCCAACGCCCCGCGCCTCGTCGTCGTCCAACCCAATGTCTCGCAGGACCAGCGCGGCGAGAGCGACGGCGAACTGCTGCTGCGCAAGCTCTCCGCGCTCTCGGGCGTCCCCGGCACAACGCCGCGCCTCGTGCTGTGGCCGGAAGGCGTGGTGCGTGATTTCATCGAGGACGGCTATCCGTCCTACGCCTACAGCTTGCAGCAGAGCCCGTATCAGCTCCGCCACCGCATGGCCTCATTGCTCGGCCCCGGCGACATGCTGCTCACCGGCGGCACGGCGCTGCAATTCGATCGCGCCGGCAACATCACCACCGCGACCAATTCGGTCTTCGCGGTCGACTCCGCCGCGCGAATCGACGGGCGCTACGACAAGGCGCATCTCGTGCCTTATGGCGAATATCTGCCGATGCCGTGGCTGCTCAAGCCGCTCGGGCTCGCGCGGCTCGTCCCGGGGGATATGGATTTTGCCGCAGGCGCCGGGCCCGGCAATCTCGCCATCCCCGGCTTCGGCGAGATCGGGGTGCAGATCTGCTACGAGATCATCTTCTCCGGTCAGGTGATCAGCGACGGGCATCGCCCGCGGCTGTTGTTCAACCCGTCGAACGACGCGTGGTTTGGCAAATGGGGGCCGCCGCAGCATCTGGCGCAGGCGCGGATGCGCGCGATCGAGGAAGGCCTGCCGATCGTCCGCGCGACGCCGACCGGGATTTCCGCGGTGATCGCGGCGGACGGCCAGCTGATCGCCACCGTGCCGCATGAGACCGCCGGCGCGATCGACGTGGCGATGCCCGAGCCGCTGCCCCCCACGCTGTTTTCGCGCATCGGCAATTGGGCCGCGCTGATCGTCGCATTGCTGCTCGGCGCCACGGCGGTTGCCATTCGACGGCGCGCGCGTTAGGGCATATAAAGTTATCTTTATATCGTTAAGTAATCGGAGCGATCATGCGTCAGTCGTTCATTTTCACGAGCGAATCGGTCAGCGAAGGCCACCCGGACAAGGTTGCCGATCAGATTTCGGATTCGATCGTCGATCTGTTCCTTTCGAAAGACCCGGAAGCGCGCGTCGCGTGCGAAACCCTCACCACCACCAACATGGTGGTGCTGGCGGGCGAAATCCGCGGCCGCGGGATCATGGACACCGACGGCAATTGGGCGCCCGGCATCGAGGCCGAGATCGAGCGCGCGGTGCGCGAGACGGTGAAGCGCATCGGCTATGAACAGTCGGGCTTCCACTGGCAGACGTTCGATTTCTCGAACAACCTCCACCCGCAATCGGCGCATATCGCGATGGGCGTCGACGAGAGCGGCAACAAGGACGAAGGCGCCGGCGACCAGGGCATCATGTTCGGTTACGCGACCGACGAGACCCCCGGCCTGATGCCCGCCACGCTCTATTACAGCCACAAGATCCTCGAGCGGATGGCGGCGGACCGCCATTCGGGCAAGGCGCCGTTCCTGGAGCCGGACGCCAAGAGCCAGGTCACGCTGCAATATGAGAACGAGCTGCCGGTGCGCGCCACCGCGCTGGTCGTCTCGACCCAGCATTCGGCCGACCTTTCGAACGAGGCGGGTCAGGCCAAGCTGCGCGATTACGTCAAGGGCGTGTTCGCCGAGATCCTGCCGCAGGGCTGGCTGCCGTCGGACGACAAGATCTACGTCAACCCGACCGGGCTGTTCGAGATCGGCGGGCCGGACGGCGACGCCGGGGTGACCGGGCGCAAGATCATCGTCGACACCTACGGCGGCGCAGCCCCGCACGGCGGCGGCGCATTCAGCGGCAAGGACCCGACCAAGGTCGATCGCTCGGCCGCTTATGTCGCGCGTTATCTGGCGAAGAACGTCGTTGCAGCAGGCCTCGCGCGCCGCGTGACGATCCAGTTGTCCTATGCGATCGGCATCGCCGAGCCGCTGTCGGTCTATGTCGACACCCACGGCACCGGCACGGTTTCCGAGGCGAAGCTGGAGGAAGTGCTGCCCAAGCTCGTCCGCCTGACGCCGAAGGGCATCCGCGAGCATCTCAAGCTCAACGCGCCGATCTATTCGAAGACCGCCGCCTACGGCCATTTCGGCCGCGAGAGCGACGGCACCCACTTCACCTGGGAAGCGACCGATCTGGTCGACAAGCTCAAGGCGGCCGTCGCCGCCTGAGCATTGCATTCGCACGAGCGTGATATAGCCTCCCCGGCGTAAAAACCGGGGGGATATATGAGAACCACCGCGCTCGCGCTTGCCATCTGCATCGCCACACCAGCCGTCGCGGAGCGACGCAAGCTGGACGTCCCGGCGGACAAGACCTGGATGCATGCCGCGACCGGCCTGATGTTGCGGCCGGTGATCGCCGATCTGCAGCGTACCCAAATCATCGACCTCGAAGGCGCGGAGAACGACATCTCGACGCAGTTTCAGGCGGCGGACGGATCGACCTTTCTCAACGTCTATATTTTCCATTCGCCACTGCCGAGCGCCGCCGTATGGTTTGACCGGGCATCACTCGCGATCGAGAAACGCGAGGTTTATGGCGCCGCCCAGCCGGTGGAACTGCCTGCCGCCGTTACGCGCCCCCACGCGACCGCCGCTTCGGGGTTGAAGCGCCAATATGTCCCCGGCAAAGGTCCGCTCCGCAGCACCGGGCTTGCGATGTTCCCGCTCAACGATTGGCTCGTTGCAGTTCGGCTCAGCTCTGAAGCACTCGATTCAGCGGAATTATCGGCCCGGTTGGAAAAGGTGATCGCACAAGTCGGCTGGCCCGATAAGGTGGATCAAACCCCCACCGCAAAACCGATTGTCGCCTGCGCCACGCCGCTGAAAGTCAGCCGGGCGAAACTGCAGAAAGGTGATCTGACGCAGGCGATATTGGCTGGCGCGATGGCGACGAGCGCCAATGGCGCCGGGAAAGATAAGAAAAAAGAGGATAGCACGACCAACCCTTCACCTCCTGCGCAGCCGCAAGAATGGTGCCGCGACGGCGCCGGCACAGTGGACTTTTCGGTCTACCGCCCGACGGGAAGCGACAATGGATATACACTCGCCATCGGCGACGCCGGGCGTATCGCGGTGGTCGAGCCAAATCTGTTGGCCGCGCTGATCGGCGGCCGAAAGGGATATTCGGTTTCATTTCACGATGTCGACGGCAGCGTCTCAAGCTACCCGTCGTTCGACCGCCTGCCCGAACCGCAACAGGTGATTACGCTGATCCGCACTGAACAGCCGATCGCGCGTACAACCGGGGACAATATTGCGATCACCATGCCCAAATAGGCACGCGCCAAGCTTACGGCACCAGCGCCGCCGTATAGGCACCGAAGCCCTCGCGCAGCACGTTGCGCCCGTCCTGCGTCACCTCGACGCCGCCGCCGGGATGATCCGGCCGCACCGAAACCATCACGCGATAGACGAAGCCGCGGTTGGTGAATTCATAGACGCGCCGGCCATTGCTCTGGTCGACCAGTCGCCCTCCGTCGATCGCCAATGTCGGGCGATTGTCATGCCCGCCCCACGGCTGGCTGATCTCGGGCGCCGTGGTGTCGAAACTATAGGCGGTATAGCGATAGCCGTTGCGTTCGGTCCGCACGACCTGGATCGAGCGTCGCCCGGTGACGCCGAGCACGCGGGTCTGTGCGGCGAAGCGGCAATTGGTCGTTTCCCGTCCCAGCGTGATCGCGGTGACCGCAGGGGTCGTTGCGCCCGGCCCGACCATCCCGGGGTTGATCGCATGGACATGCCCCACCTCGCGCCCGACGAGGTTGAACAGCGGGTAATAGATCTGCCCTGCCCCCGGATCGCCCGGCCCGAGCCGCACCGCGACGCGCTGCGCCGCCAGCCCCGGCTTGGCGAAGCTGATCAGATCCATCTGCCGGTTGCGCCCAGGCGCGCCGAGCACGAGCACGCGATCGCGGTTGGTTGCGTCGCAGATCAACGGCACGCTTGCCCAGCGGCCGTCGCGCTTCACCATCGAAATCGACTTTTCCGATGCGAGTTGGGCATCGCCCGCCATCGGGGCTGCCGCGAGGATCACCGCCAACGCCCACGCCACACGCATCATCTTCTCCCCAATCTGCACGGTTCCGACGCGGATTTAAGGGGGTGAGGATGAACGCGGCATTGCCCTTGTCCGCCCGCCCCTCTACGCGGCCTCGCCATGAATGATCCGACGACGATCCGGCGCCTCTACGGCCGGCGCCAGGGCCACGCGTTGCGCGCGGGGCAGGCCACTTTGGTCGAGGAACTGCTGCCCCGCGTTGCGGTGCCCGAAGACGGTGCGCTGACCGCCGCGCGGCTGTTCGGTGACGATCGTCCGTTGCAGGTCGAGATCGGCTTCGGCGCGGGCGAGCATCTCGCCGGGCAGGCCGAGGCCGCACCCGGCAGCGGTTTCATCGGCTGCGAACCGTTTCTCAACGGCGTGGTCGGCGCGCTCGGCCATATCCGCGATCGCGCGCTGCAGAATGTGCGGGTCCATATGGGCGACGCGCTCGAAGTGATCGAGCGCTTGCCCGATGCCAGCCTGAGCCGCGTCTACCTGCTCCACCCCGATCCCTGGCCCAAGGCGCGCCATGCCAAACGGCGGATGGTCAACCACGGCCCGCTCGATCTGATCGCCGCGAAGCTCAAGCCGGGTCACGAATTCCGCCTCGGCACCGACGATCCGACCTATTGCCGCTGGGC
>JAFKLV010000176.1 GCA_017304125.1 Sphingomonadales bacterium | reverse complement strand
CGCGCCCAATTCCTCCAATTCGCTGCGGCTGGTGGAAGTCGCCGAGCGCGAGGGCACGCGCGCGCGACTGATCCAGCGCGCGGCCGAGCTCGACTGGTCGTTCCTCGACGGGGTGCGTTCGCTCGGGCTGACTGCCGGGGCGTCGGCGCCGGAATTGCTGGTGCGCGAGCTGATCGACCTGCTGGCGACGCGCTACACGATCAACGAGCGCGAGGTGGAGACCACGCGCGAATCGATCGCGTTCAAGCTGCCGCGCGGGCTGGAAGCCGTCGCCTGACATCGGCCGGCCCGGCATTTATATCATCGAGGGGGAAGAATGGCGGTCTATACGCAGGTGTCGGCTGAGGTGCTGGCGGCGTTTCTGACGCGCTATGACGTGGGCGAGCTGGTCTCCGCCAAGGGCATTGCCGAGGGTGTCGAGAATTCGAACTTCCTCGTCGAGACGACGCGCGATCGCTTCATCCTGACGCTCTACGAAAAGCGCGTCGCAGCGAACGACCTGCCCTTCTTCATGGCGCTGCTCGATCATCTCGATGCCAAGGGGCTGCCGGTGCCGCCGGCGATCAAGGATCGCAACGGCGTCGAGATACAGGAGCTGGAGGGCCGCCCGGCGTGCCTGATCCGCTTCATGCCCGGCGTCTCGCTGTCGCATCCCACCCCGGCGCAGGCGCTGGCGGCGGGCAGCGCGATGGGCGAAATGCACCGCGCGGTCGCCGATTTCGCGCCGACCCGCGACAATTCGATGGGCTTCGATACGTGGCGCCCGTTGCTCGATCGCTGCGGGCGCAGCCTCGACGAGATCGCGCCGGGGATGTTCGACGATCTCGCCGCCGCGCTCGATCATGTCGAGGCGCGCTGGCCGCGCGACACGCTCGACCGCGTCGCGATCCACGCCGATCTGTTCCCCGATAATGTGCTGATGCTCGGCGATACGGTGACCAGCCTGATCGACTTCTATTTCGCCTGCACCGATATCCGGGTCTATGATCTGGCGGTGATGCACAGCGCCTGGGCGTTCGACGGCGCCGGGCGCAATTACGATGCCACGGTCGGCGATGCGCTGGTGCGCGGCTATGAGCAGCATTTCCCGCTGAGCGCCGAAGAGCGCGGCTTGTTCGCCACGCTGGCCAGCGGCGCGTGCATCCGCTTCGCGCTGTCACGCGCGTGGGACTGGCTCAATACCCCGCCCGATGCGCTGGTGATGCGCAAGGACCCGCTCGCTTATATGCGGCGGCTCCGCCACTATGACCCGACGCTGGCGACGCGCGTCGCATGAGCGAGCTGACCGAAGTCGAGGCGTTCACCGACGGCGCGTGCAAGGGCAATCCCGGCCCCGGCGGCTGGGGGGTCGTGCTGCGCATGGGCGCGCATGAGAAGGAATTGTCGGGCGGCGAGCCCACCACCACCAACAATCGCATGGAGCTGACCGCGGCGATCGAGGCGCTCAACGCGCTGAGCCGGCCGTGCCATGTGCGGCTGTTCACCGACAGCCGCTATGTGATGGACGGGCTGACCAAGTGGATCCACGGCTGGCAGCGCAACGGGTGGAAGACCGCGGACAAGAAGCCGGTCAAGAATGCCGAATTGTGGCAGGCATTGCTCGCCGCGACCAAGCGCCACCGGATCGAGTGGCAATGGGTGAAGGGCCACGCCGGCCACCCCGAGAACGAACGCGCCGATAAGCTCGCCAGCGATGCGGCGATCGCCGCTGGCCGAGGCGGGCGCTAACCGAAACCCGCCCGTCACCCCGGCCCTGAGCCCGGGTGACGGCGTGCTAGGCGGCGAAGCGCTCCGGCAGATACATCGCGATATCGATCGCTGACGGCGGCGCCTCGCCCAGCAACAGCGCCGCGCCGATCACCGCCGCCGCGGGCGCGGTCTGGATGCCGAAGCCGCCCTGCCCCGCGAACCAGAAGAAGCCCGGCGCATCGGGCGCAAAGCCATAGACCGGCAGCCGATCGGGCGCGAAGCTGCGCAGCCCGGCCCATTTGCGCTCGACCTGCATCACGCGCCAGTCGACCGCCTGCTCCATCCGGTCGATCGCGATCGCGACATCGAGTTCCTCGGGCTGGACGTCGCCCGGCTCGACCGGGGTCTCGTCATGCGGCGAGAGCCACAATCGCCCGCCCGCCTCGGGCTTGAAATAGAAGGCGCCGCCCAGATGCACGACATGCGGGACAACCGCCGCCACCGGCGGATCGACGCGCAATTGCGCCAGCGTGCGGCGATACGGCTGGATGCCGATCGGCGCCGCCCCCGCCTGCCGCGCCACCAGATCGGCCCACGCCCCGGCGGCATTGACCAGCACCCCAGCCTCGTAGCGGCCCGAGCTGGTCTCGATGCGCCAGCGGCCATCGACGCGGGCGGCGCTGATCATGGCACTGCGCAGCGCGAGCACCGCCCCCGCCTTGCGCGCCCGCGCCAGTGCATCGGCATGAAGCCCGGCGACGTCGATATAGGTGCAGCTCGGCTCGATGATGCCGATCGTCCAGTCGGGGCGCAGGCCGGGGATGTACGGCGCCGGGTCGACGCGTTCGAGCGCCACCCCCGACCCCTCGAACTCGGCGAGAAATGCCTCGGCGCGCGCCTCGTCCCCCGCCTGCCCGATATGCAGCGAGCCGAGCGGCTCGAGGAAGCCGCCCGCCTGCAGCACCGGGCCGGACAAGGTGGTGAGCGGCTGGATCCCCGGCCCGCCATAGGTTTCGGACCAGAAAGCGGCCGAGCGCCCGGTGGCGTGATAGCCCGCGATCTCCTCCGCCTCAAGGATCAGGACACGGGCGCGGTCGCCGATCGCGGCAGCAAGGGTGGCGCCGGCAATGCCCGCGCCGACGATCGCGATATCGTAGTTCATCCCGCGCGCGTTTCGAGGAATTGGTCGATCGCCGCAAGCGCACGATCACGCACCTGATCCGCCTCGCGCAACAATTCATGAGCGGCCTCGGCACCGAAGCGAACGACCTCGGCGTCGGGCAGTCGTTCGGCGATCCGCAACGCCGCGCGCGGGTCGACCAGCGCATCGGCCTCCGCCACCAGCAGCATGATCGGGACCACCAGCGACTCGATTCGCCGATCGCCCGAAAGCGCGCGCGTTTCGGCGAAAGCCCGTGCCAGCCACGCCCAGCTCGGCGGGCCAAGCTGGATCTCGGGCTTCTCGCGATACCAGAATTGTTCGTCGTCGTAGCGCGACGGATCGTGGGTCAGCAGCGCGCTGCGGTCGAGTCGCGTACCGGGGCGCTCATGGCCTTTCCATGCCGCGCGCGCGGGATTGCCGATGCGCGTCATCAGCTGCGCGACCTTCTCGCCGAGCCACGGCGAGACCGGCGCCTTCAGCCCCAGCATCTGCGCGACGAGCACCGCCGCCGCCGGCTCGACCGCATGGTCGAGCAACCCGCGGAGCATGAGATAGCCGCCCATCGAATGCCCCATCACGACACGCGGACCGGGCACCTCCCAGGCATGCCAGAAAGCAGCTAGATCTTTGATCCACGGTGCAAAATCATCCGCATGGCCGACATGCGGATCGGGCGACAGCCGCCCCGACCCGCCCTGCCCGCGCCAGTCGAACGAGGCGATCGTCCAGCCCGCCGCGTGCCAATGGCCAAAAGCTTCGAGATATTTCTCGAACACGTCGCCGCGCCCGCCCTGAAACAGGATCGCGCCGCGCGGGGCGCCGTCGGCCGGCCAGTCGAAACGGCGGATCTTCCAGCCATCGGGAGCGGACCATTGAGTGATCGTCGCGCCGGCCGGAATCGCACGGCGAAGGGGCGCTGCGATGGTCATCGGGCATGGTTACGGTTTGGAAAGCCATTCCGTCTAGTCACTTGCATTAATGGGGTGGGTTCTTCTTCTCGGCGCGCTGCCTGTGGCGCTTCTCCTCCTGCTGTTGTCGGCAGGGATCGAGGACGTGCGCACGCGCGAGATCGCCAATTGGAAGAATGCGGCGATCGCCTTGCTCGCTCCCTTATGGTGGCTGGCGATCGGCCTGCCTTTGTGGCCCGGCGTCGCGCTCCGCGTCGGGGTGGCGTTGGCGGTGTTCGTCTTGTTCTGCGTTGCGTTTCATTTCGGCCAGATGGGCGGCGGCGACGTCAAGCTGATCGGCGCGCTGTCGCTGTGGCTGCCGCCGATCGCGTTGCTTCAGATGCTCGTCGTCATGTCGCTGGCCGGCGGGGTGCTCACATTGCTGATGCTGGCGGAGCACCGTCTTCGGAAAAGTGAGCGGATTCTAGAGATTCCCTACGGAGTTGCGATCGCGATCGCCGGCCTCGCCGCGCTTCGCGAACCTCTCCTTAACCAGTTTGCGTAATCATGGCCGGTACGAAATCCGGCCCGGCGGACGCTTGAAAGGCACGTTTTGTCATGGACACTCGCAAGGTCGGATTGCTGGTCGGCGCGCTCTTGATCGCGGCCATTTTGACATTCTTCCTGCGAAGCATGCTCGTCGGCGCGTCCGCGCCGCAGGCGCAGGCGGTGACTCAGGCGCCGCCGCCGGTCGAAGGCCCGAAGGTGCTGGTCGCCACGCGCGGCCTGCCGGTCGGCACGATCATCGATCCCACCTCGGTGAAATTCCAGCCGTGGCCGAAGGAACTGGTCGAGGGCGCCTATTTCCAGGAAGGCGCCGGTTTCGACATGAAGAATGTCGTCGGCACGGTGGTGCGCACCGCGATGCCCGCCGGCCAGCCGATCACGCAAGGCGCGCTGGTCAAGCCGGGTGACCGCGGCTTCCTCGCCGCGGCACTCGGGCCGGGGATGCGCGCGGTGACCGTGCCGGTTTCGACGCAAACCTCGGTCGCCGGCTTCATCTTTCCGGGGGATCGCGTCGATCTGCTGCTGACCCAATCGGTCACCGGTGGCGGCGACGGCCCGCCGCTCAAGGCATCGGAAACGATCATGCGCAACCTGCGCGTGCTCGCCACCGACCAGCGCACGTCGGACGACAAGGACGAAAAGGGCAACACGATCGTCCGCACCTTCTCCACCGTCACGGTCGAGGCGACGCCGAAGATCGCCGAGGAGATCGCGGTCGCGCAGACGGTCGGGACGCTCTCGCTCTCGCTGCGGTCGATCGCCGACAACCAGGCCGATTTCGATCGCGCAATCGCCTCGGGCGCGGTGAAACTGCCGACCAATGGCGATCCGAAG
>JAFKLV010000175.1 GCA_017304125.1 Sphingomonadales bacterium | reverse complement strand
AGGTCTGCGCAAACAGCCTCGTGCAACTGTTCAGGCGATCTGACGATCGCGGGCGGGAACCGCGCCGGCTCACGGCATCTTACTACCTCGGGTCCAACGGTCTCCCGCCCGCTACTCTTATGGCACACCTTCAACACACGGGGGTCCATTGTGCCGCATGCTCCGCGCCTAGAACCTCTTGCTTCGCGCCTGCCTCCCGATGGACCCCGGCTCAAGGCCGGGGTGACGGGGGTAGTTATCCGCGCACCAGCGCGTCACGCATACCGACCAGTTCCTCGCCCAGCGCCGCCACTTCCGCCGCGCTGCGGCCGGCGAACATCGAGGCGGAGAGGCAGAAGCCCGGCGCCACCCCCGCGATCGCCACCGCCACGGTGCAGATGCCGCGATAGGCAAAGCCGTCATCGACCGCGAAACCGCGCACCGCCGCTTCCTCGACCTGCGCGGCATAATCCACCAGCGACAACGGCGCCTGCCAGCGCACCGGCGCGAAGCGCCGCGCCAGTTCGTCGCGCGTTACCCGCTGCGCCGCCGCCAGCGCGCGCCCGACCGCACCGCCGCCGAGCGGCTGGCGCTGCCCGTCGGCCATCGCCACGCGCATCCCGGCATCGCTCTCCTCGCGCGACAAGGCGCGCACCCGCTCGCGCGAAATCACCTTCCACAACGCCACCGCCGCATCGTGCCGCCGCGCGAATTGCGCCATCAGCGGCTGCGCGCGATCGACCAGCCCCTGCGCCGCGCCGTCGCGCAGCGCCTCCGACGCGGCCCAGGCGCGTGCGAGGCGATAATGTTTGGTCCGCGCCTCGCGCTCGACCACGCCCTCGTCGACCAAGGTCTTGAGCAGATTGAGGCAGCTCGACGGGCTCAATCCCGCCACCCGCGCAATATCCGACAGCGACATCGGGCTGGTTTCCGCGAGCAGCCGCAGGATCGCCAATGCCTGCGAAACGGATCGGACCGGGCCTGTCATGCCCCCGCTATAGTTTTCAACATTGTGAAATTCAATTCTCAATGTTGAATATCAGGCGCAAGCGGTCTATCCGCCGGGCGACCGAATCGAATGGGAGAGTTGCATGGGCCGCATCCTTGAGGGGAAGGTCGTCGCGATCACCGGCGCGGGCCGCGGGATCGGGCGCGAAATCGCCCTGCTGTGCGCGCGGGAGGGCGCCGCGGTGGTGGTCAACGATCCCGGCGTGGCGCAGGGCGGCGACGGCGGCGATGTCGGCCCGGCCGAAACCACCGTCGCCGATATCGTCGCGGCGGGCGGCACGGCCTATGCCAATCTCGCCAATGTCGCCGATCCCAAGGCAGCGGCATCGATCATCGAGGATGCGGTGCAGCGCTTCGGGCGGATCGATGCGGTGGTCAACAATGCCGGCATCCTGCGCGACACGATCTGGCACAAGATGAGCTATGAGGACTGGACGAGCGTCATCGACGTCAACCTCACCGGCGCGTTCAACGTCTCCAAGGCGGCCACGCCTTATTTCCGCGAGCAGCAATCGGGCAGCTTCATCCATTTCACCTCGACCAGCGGGCTGATCGGCAATCTCGGCCAGGCGAATTATTCCGCCGCCAAGCTGGGCCTCGTCGCGATGTCGCAATCGATCGCGCTCGATATGGCGCGGGCGAATGTGCGATCGAACTGCATCGCCCCCTTCGCGTGGAGCCGGATGACCGCCTCGATCCCGGCCGAAACCCCCGAGCAGAAGAAGCGCGTCGAACGGATGCAGGCGATGAGCGCGGACAAGATCGCGCCGCTCGTCGCGTTTCTCGCCTCCGATCTGTCGCAGGATGTGACCAACCAGATCTTCTCGGTGCGGCGCAACGAGATCGTGCTGTTTTCCAAGCCGCGCCCGGTGCGTTCGATGGTCAAGCTGGAGGGCTGGACCGCGGAGAGTATCGCCGAGGAGCTGATCCCCGCCTTCCGCCCCGCCTTCGCGCGCGCGGATGAGGTGTCGGCGCATGTTTTCCCCTATGATCCGGTGTGAGGAGCATCAGATGAGCAACGTCAATCCGGGCATGGACGCCGATGTTTTCGAACAATTCATCGAGCAGCTTCAGCGCTATGTGCGCGAGCGGCTGATCCCCGCCGAGCGCGAGATCATCGAGACCGATCAGATCCCCGACGATATCCTCGCCGAGATGCGCGAGATGGGGCTGTTCGGCCTCACCATGCCGGAGGAATATGGCGGCGCTGGGATGAACGTCGCGCAATATGTGCGCACGATCCACGCGCTAAGCTATGCGATGCCGGCGTTCCGCTCGATCATCTCGATCAACATCGGCATGTTCTGCTCGGCGCTGAAGAACGGCGGCACCGACGCGCAAAAGGCCGAATGGCTGCCGCGCGTCGCGGGCGGCGAGATCGCCGCCTTCGGGCTGACCGAGCCGGGGTCGGGATCGGATTCGGCCGGGCTGCAAACCACCGCCAGCAAGACCGACAAGGGCTGGGTGCTCAACGGCACCAAGCGCTACATCACCAATTCGCCCTTCGCCAAGGTCGGGCTGATCATGGCGCGCACCTCGAAGGAAAATCTGCCCAAGAATGCGCATGTCTCGGCGTTCATCGTGCCGATGGACGCGCCCGGCGTGTCGATCGGCAAGTCGGACAAGAAGATGGGCCAGTCCGGCAGCCATATCGCCGATATCATCATGGAGGACGTCCATGTCGCCGAGGATGCGCTGCTCGGCGGCGAATTGGGCAAGGGCTTCGTCTATGCGATGATGAGCCTCGACAATGGCCGCATGTCGGTCGGCGCGGCGGCCACCGCTTATGCCAGGCGCGCGCTCGACAGCGCGATCCGCTACGCCACCGAGCGCAAGGCGTTCGGCGAGCCGATCGCCAATTTCCAGCTGATCCAGCAGATGCTCGCCGACAGCGAGATCGAGATCTACGCCGCCGAAACGATGATGGCCGACGTCACCCGCCGCGCCGATGCGGGCGAGAACGTGCTGCGCAAGGCCGCGGCGTTCAAGGTGTTCGCCTCGGAGATGTGCGGGCGCGTGGTCGATCGCTGCGTGCAGGTTTACGGCGGGGCGGGTTACCTTGCCGAATATGATGCCGAGCGTTTCTTCCGCGATGCGCGCATCTATCGCATTTACGAGGGGACGACGCAGATCCTCCAGCTCCAGATCGCCAAGCATATGCTGCGCGAATTCAACGCAGGTGCTTGAGGCCCCAGCTCTGAAGCCCCTTGTGTCCCCGCGAAGGCGGGGACCCAGTCTGGGCTCCCGCCTTCGCGGGAGCACATCAGGGCTTGCAGGAGGCGGATATGTATAATCTTCTCAACGACCTGTCGGTGATCGAGGCGTCGTCGTTCGTCGCCTCGCCCACCGCCGGGCTCTATTGCGCGCAGCTCGGCGCGGAGGTGATCCGCGTCGACCAGATCGGCGGCGGCCCCGATTTCCGCCGCTGGCCGGTGACCGCGGCGAACGATTCGCTCTATTGGGAGAATCTCAACCGCGCGAAGAAATCGGTCGCGCTCGATCTGGCGCGGCCCGAGGGACGCGAATTGCTGCAGGCTCTGGTGCGCGCGACCGGGCAACTCATCACCAATTTCCCCGCCAGGGGCTTCATGGCGCATGACGTGCTGGCGGAGGGCCGCGCCGATCTGATCACCGTGCGGGTGATGGGTTGGGCGGACGGCTCGCCCGCGCTCGATTACACGGTCAACAATGCGGTCGGTTATCCGCTGCTGACCGGCGACGGCCCCGCGCCGGTCAACCATGTCCTTCCCGGCTGGGATCTGCTGAGCGGCGCTTATGCCGCCTTCGCCCTGCTCGCCGCGCTGCGTCGTCGCGCGGAAAGCGGCGCGGGGAGCGAAATGCGCATCCCGCTCTCCGACGTGGCGATCGGCACCGTCGCCAACCTCGGCAGCCTCGCCGAAGTGCTCTACGAGGGGCATGACCGGCCGCGGCTGGGCAACACCGTCTATGGCCTGTTCGGGCGCGATTTCGTCACCGCCGACGGGGTGCGGACGATGATCGTCGTGGTCACCCCGCGGCAATGGGCCAATCTGCTCACCGCGCTCGATCTCGGCGCGGCGGTGGCGGCGCTGGAGGCGCAGCGCGGCGTGTCCTTCGCCACGGATGACGGGCTGCGCTTCACGCATCGCGACGCGCTGTTCCCGCTGTTCGAGCAGGCGATCGGCGCGCGCAGCCACGCCGACCTCGCCGCCGCGTTCGATGCGGGCGGCATCGTCCATTCGGCCTATCGCGCGATGTCCGATGCGGTGCGCGATCCGGCTTTGGTGGCGGACAATCCGATCTTCGGCCACGCCGCCAATCCGAGCGGGTTCGACTATCCCGCCGCCGGCGCCTTCGCCACCGTGCCGCAGCTCGAACGCCAGCCCCCCCGCCCCGCCCCGCGCAACGGCGCGCATAGCGAGCAGGTGCTGGCCGAGCGGCTCAGGCTTTCATCGGGCGAGATCGCGCGGCTGATCGACGCCGGCATCGTGGGGCGCGGCCAATGACCGACTGGAATGACTGGGTCGGGCGCGAGGACGCGCGCCGCGACCGGATCGATGCGGGGCTGGTCGCGCGCTGGTGCGCCACGCTCGATCGCACCGCACCGGCCGACGGCGAGGTGCCGCAGGGCGTCCACTGGTGCCTGTGCCTCCCCGATGCCCCGACCGCCACGTTGGGCAAGGATGGCCATCCGCACCGCGACGACGATGCGGCAAGCTTCATGCCCCCGGTGCCGCTGCCGCGCCGCATGTGGGCATCGAGCAAGATCGATTTCATCCGCCCGCTCCGCGCCGGCGCGGCGATCGAGCGCCGGTCGCGCATTGCGTCGGTGACCGCCAAGACGGGCGGATCGGGGCATTTGGTGTTCGTCGATGTCGCGCATGACACGCACGGCGACGGCGAACTCGCGGTGCGCGAGGTGCAATCGATCGTCTTTCGCGAGGCCGCCCCGCATGGCGCGCCGCCCGCCCCGCCGCCGCTCGGCAGCGGCACCTTCGACGCCACCGGCCGGGACACCATACGCACGATCGCGCCCGACGCCCCCTCGCTGTTCCGCTCTTCGGCGCTGCCCTTCAACAGCCACCGCATCCATTATGACCTGCCTTATGCCACCGGCGAGGAAGGCTATCGCGGGCTGGTGGTGCACGGCCCGCTGACCGCCTCGCTGCTGCTCGATCTCGCGCGGCGCGAG
>JAFKLV010000174.1 GCA_017304125.1 Sphingomonadales bacterium | reverse complement strand
AGCACCCCGGGGGCACGGCCGGCGGCGAGCCGCACGACGCGCCCGGCGCGAAGGAGCGCCGCGCGCAATGGCGGCGGAAGATGCGCGAACCACATGCCGCGCAACGCGAGCGCCTCGATCTCCATGCGACGATTGTAACCAAGGTTACATTTAACGCCAGACCGCTGCGGTAGACTGCGCGCAACAACGATAGCGGAGAGGCCTCGTGACCCATGTCAGCTTTCGCCCGCTCGCCGATCATGTCGGGGTCGAGGCGCTCGATATCGATCTCAACGCGATCGACGACGATGCGTTCGGCGCATTGCGCCGCGCGGTGGCGGATCACGGCGTGTTGTTCGTCCGCGACCAGCAACTGACCCCCGAACAGCATATCGCGCTGGCGCGGCGCTGGGGCGGGATCGACGTCAACAATTACTTCCCGGCCAATGGCGGCTATCCCGAAATCGCCGAAGTGCGCAAATCAGAGACGCAGACCACCAATATCGGCGGCGGCTGGCATACCGATCACAGCTATGATCAGGTGCCGGCGATGGGATCGATCCTGCTCGCGCGCGAAACCCCGCCGAGCGGCGGCGACACGTTGTTCGCCAGCATGGGCGCGGCGTTCGAATCGCTGTCCGAGGGGCTCAAGACTACCTTGCGCGGGCTGCGCGCGGTGCATTCGGCCGATCATATCTACAGCACCGACGGCATTTACGCGCAGACCGATCAGGCGGCGGACCTCAAGGGGCACGACATCCGCACCCGCGCGGTCCATCCGGTCGCGCTGCGCCACCCGCAGACCGGGCGCGAATTGCTTTACGTCAATCCGGCCTTCACGCTGCATTTCGAAGGCTGGACGCGCGAGGAAAGCCTGCCGCTGCTCACTTATCTATGCGAGGTCGGCGCGCGGCCCGAATTCCAGTGCCGGGTGCAATGGGCGCCGGGATCGCTGGCGATCTGGGACAATCGCTCGACCTGGCATTATGCGATGAACGACTATCACGGCCACCGCCGGCTGATGCACCGCATCACGTTGTCGGGCGAACCGCTGGAGTAACGCCCGCCGCCGGGTGGTGGGGTTTCTACCCCACCCCGGCCAGCGCCTTCGCCTTGGCATAATCCGCCTTGCCGTTGGGCGCGCGCAGCGTCTGTTCGGTCGCGACGAGCAATTTGGGCTGTTTATACCCGGCGAGCCGCGCGCGCAGATCGTCGCGCGCGGCGCCTTCGTCATAGTCCGGCGCGACATGCACCACCGCCGCGACCGCCTGCCCCCATTTCGGATCGGGCATGCCAAAGACCAAAGCATCGCGCACCGCGGGGCACAATTTCAGCGCTTCCTCCACTTCCTCCGGGAAGATCTTCTCGCCCGCCGAATTGATGCAGGCCGAGCCGCGCCCGAGCAGCACCAGCGTGCCATCCGCCGCGACTTGCGCAAAATCGCCCGGGATCGAATAGCGCACCCCGTCGATCACGCGGAACGTGCGCGCGCTCTTGGCAGCATCCTTATGATATTCCACCGGATTGGGCGGCGCGAGCGCGACGATGCCCGATACGCCCGATCCCGGCGCCACATCGCGATCATGCTCGTCGAGCACGCGGCAGCGCGTGCCGACCATGAATTTGGCGGTCTCGACCGTTCCGTCGCGCGTGGTGACCGACACGCCCATGCCGATCGCCTCGGACGAGCTGAAATTATCCTGGCACAAGGCATCGGGCATGTGGCGGATCAGCCCGTCCTTGACGCTCTGGGTCCACATCACCCCCGACGAGATGATCACCCGCATCGAGGAAACGTCCCACCGCCCCGGCTGCGCATCGAGCGTCTCGAGGATCGGGCGGGCAAAGGCATCACCCACCACCACCAGCCGGTTGGCGCGCCAGCGATCGATCGCGCTTAGCGCTTCCTCCGCGACGAAGCTGCGGCTCGGCAAGGTCACCGCCAGCCCGCCGCCGAGCAACGCGCCATAGGCCGACAGCAGCCCGGTGCCGTGCATGATCGGCGGCCCGACCACGGTGCGCGGATAATCGGGGTTGGCCGCCGCGAAATCGGCCGCCTGCTCGACATTCTCGGGGATCGGCAGCCCCTGCGACGCCGCCACCGCCAGCCCGATCGCGTTGAGATCGGCATGGGTCCACACCACGCCCTTGGGCATGCCGGTGGTGCCGCCGGTATAGAGGAAGAAGCGATCGGCGGGATCGCGCGCGATATCGAGCGCCGCGCCGTCGCCGACGGTCAATGCCGCCAGCGGCTCGGCGAACGCCGCGGGTGCCGCTTCGCCGCCCCATTCGATCCACGTCCTGACCAACGGCGAACGATCGACCACCGCCGCCACCGCATCGCGCAGCCGCGCGTCATAGAACAGCACGGTCGCGTCGCTGTCGGCGAGGATATAGGCAAGCTCGTCGGCAACGTAGCGATAGTTGACGTTGACGTGGGTGCCGCGCGCCTTCCAACAGGCCATCAGCGCAACGAGATAGTCCGCGCTGTTATAGGCATAGAAAGCGACCCGCTCGCCCGGCTGCAACCCACGCTCGATCAGCGCGCGGGCGAGGTTGTTCGAGCGCCGGCGCAATTCGCCCCAGTCGACCGTCTCCTCGCCATGCGCCAGCGCGATGCGGTCGGCGGGCACCTTGCGCTCGATCGCCTCGATCATGTCGCCGAAGTTGAAGCTCATGCCGCGCTCCCCTCGACCAACGGTTTCTTGCCCCAATATTCGTCGCGCAGCAGCCGCTTGTAGAGCTTGCCGGTATCGTGCCGCGGCAGTTCGGCGCGGAAGTCGATGCGGCGCGGCGTCTTGACGTGGCTGAGATGCGCGCGGACGAATTCGGTCAGCTCCGCCGCCAGCGCGGGGCCGGCATCGGCCATGTCGCGCGGCTGGACCACCGCGACCACTTCCTCGCCCATTTCCTCATGCGGCGCGCCGATCACCGCCACGTCCGCCACCCGGGGATGCGTGACGAGCAGATTCTCGATCTCCGCCGGATAGATATTCACCCCGCCCGAGATGATCATGAAGCTCTTGCGGTCGGTGAGGTAGAGATAGCCTTCCTCATCGAGCCAGCCCACGTCGCCCAGCGTCGTCCAGCCGTGGCGATTGGTGCCGTCGGCGGTCTTTTCCGGGTCGTTGTGATAAGAGAAGGTCTGCGTCCCGTCGGGATGCTGGAAATAGATCGCCCCCTCGGCGCGCGGCGGCAGATCGTTGTCGTCCTCGTCGCAGATATGCGTGATCGTGGTGAGGTTGCGCCCGACCGAGCCCTTGTGCGTCAGCCATTCCGCCGACTGGATCGCATGGAAGCCATTGCCTTCCGTCCCGGCATAATATTCGCCGACGATCGGCCCCCACCAGTCGATCATCGCTTGCTTGACCGGCACCGGGCACGGCGCCGCGGCATGCCACACCGCCTTGAGCGACGAGACGTCGTATTTCGCGCGCACCTCGGGCGGCAGCTTGAGCATGCGCACGAAATGCGTCGGCACCCATTGCGCGTGGGTGATGCGATATTGCTCGATATAATGCAGCGCCTGCTCGGCGTCGAAACGGTCCATGATCACCACCGTCCCGCCCATCTGATGCACCGCCATCGACCAGCGCAGCGGCGCGGCGTGGTACATCGGCGCGGGGCTGAGATAGACGAGATCGGGCGTCCAGGAATACAGCCCCTGCCCGAGCAGGACGAGCGGCGAGACATTCTCGCCCAGCGGTTCCTCCGGCAGCGGGAAGCGCACGCCCTTGGGGCGGCCGGTGGTGCCCGACGAATAGAGCATGATCTGCCCCGGCGAGGGGTCGGCGATCGGCTCGGCCGGCTGCGCATCGCGCGCCGCCTCATAGCTGTCATAGCCTTCCGCGGTGCCGCCGACCATGAAGCGCTTCAGGTCGCCGATCCGCGGCAGCAAGGTGGCGGCGCAATTGGCGCAGGCGCGCGCGACGATCAGCGCCCGGCAATTGCCGTCGCGGATGATATAATCGACCTCGTCGGCGAGCAATTTGGAGGAGATGCAGGTGATATAGATGCCGGTGCGCTCGGCCGCCCACAGGATTTCGAGATAGCGCGCATTATTGTCCATCATCAGCGCGATGCCGTCGCCGCGCTTCAGCCCGAGCGACCGGATCAGCTGCGCGCCCTGATTGGCGCGGCGATCAAGCTCGGCATAGGTGACCGTCTCGCCGGTCGCGGCCATGATATAGGCCGCCTTGTCGGGTGTCGCCTTGGCGTGCGCGACCGGGTGCAGCATCATCCACTCTCCGTTCCGAGGGACACGGCCGCGTCTCGATGCGCCGCTCGCGCCTATACCACTTCTATTTCAGCCCCTCCCCTTCAGGAGAGGGGCTTTATAGTCTTAAAGCCGCTCGACGATGATCGCAGGGGCCATCCCGCCCGCAGCGCACATCGTGACGAGGCCGTAGCGTTTGTTCTGCCGCTCCAGCTCATCGACCACGGTGCCGATCAGGATCGCCCCGGTCGCGCCGATCGGGTGGCCGAGCGCGATCGACCCGCCGTTGACGTTGACCTTGTCACGCGGCAGTTCGAGATCGCGGATGAACTTTTCGGAGACCACGGCGAACGCCTCGTTGATCTCCCACAGGTCGATGTCCTCCTTCTTGAGGCCGGCCTTTTCCAGCACCTTCTTCGCCGCCGGGACCGGGGCGTTGAGCATCAGCGTGGGGTCGTCGCCGATATTGGCCATCGCCACGATCCGCGCGCGCGGCTTCAGCCCGTGCTTCTCGGCATAGGCCTTGGAAGCGAGCAGCACCGCCGCCGCGCCATCGACCACGCCGCTCGAATTGCCCGCGTGGTGGAAATGCTTGATCTCCAGATCGGGATATTTGCGATTGATCTGCTTGCGGAAAGTGTCGCCCTTATTGTTGTAGGGCATGTCCGCCAGCGCCTCGAACGAGGGTTTGAGGCTGGCGAGCCCCTCGGCAGTGGTCTGCGGGCGGGGATATTCGTCCTTCGCCAGGATCACATTGCCGGCATCGTCGACCACCGGCACGATTGACTTGTCGAACCGCCCCTCGGCGATCGCCACCGCCGCCTTCTGCTGGCTCGCCAGCCCGGCCGCGTCGAGCTGTTCGCGGGTGATCCCCTCCATGCTGGCGATCGCGTCGCCGCAAATCCCCTGATGGCTCTGCGGGTGCGACAGGTTGAGCCGCTCGTTGCCCGACCCCATCCCGAGCATCG
>JAFKLV010000173.1 GCA_017304125.1 Sphingomonadales bacterium | reverse complement strand
TATCGGCGATCTGGCGATCGAGCATCGCGCCGATCGCGCGGATGCCGCCCTTCCAGATCACGATTGCGATCAGCACCGCGCCGCTCGTCCGATCGGTGACCACCGCCGTGACGAGCCCGTTGGCATCATATTTCGGATCGAGGGCCAGGCCCGATTCGCGTGCATCGCTCATGCCGGTGCGTCTAGCGCGGCGGGGGCAAAATATGAACCGTTCGCCCTGAGCTTGTCGAAGGGCTGCACTTCTTCGGGGCAAGAAATGTGCAGGGCTTCGACAAGCTCAGGGCGAACGGCGGAGAGGTGGCACCTCACTTGGTGACGACAGGCCCCCAAAAACGAAACGGGGCGACCCGCAGGCCGCCCCGTCTCTAACTTCGCGTAAGCGAAACCGCTCAGTGCGTGCGGCTCAGCCCGGCGATCGTGCGATCGACCAGCGCCTTGTCGGCGGTCGCGCCGTGGCGCTCGGCGATCAGCGCACCGGCCGCCTTGGCCGCCGCATCGGCGGTCTTGGCGCGGACCTCGGCGATCGCGGCGCGCTCGGCAGCGGCGATCTTGTCCTCGGCCATCTTGGCGCGGCGCTGCACCAGCTCGGCGGCATCGGCCTTGGCCTGGGCGATCACCGCCTCGGCCTCATGCTCGGCCTGCGTCGCCATTTCGGCGGCGTTCTTTTCGGCGTCGGCGATCTTGCGCGCATATTCGTCGCGCAGCGCCTCGGCCTCGGAACGCAGCTGCTTGGCTTCGTCGAGCTGCTTGCGGATATCGGCGATCTGGCGATCGAGCATCGCGCCGATCGCGCGGATGCCGCCCTTCCAGATCACGATTGCGATCAGCACCGCCATCGCGATCGACACCCAGACGGTGCTGTTCAGCACACCGAACAGCGCCGGATCGGCGGCATGTTCCGCGCCACCCTCGACTGCGGCGCCAGCGACTTCGGCGGCCTGCGAAAGAAGAAGAAGATCAGCCATGCGTCATCGCCGTCTTCACGGCCCCCTTCGCCTCGTCCAGCGACACCGACGCACCGGAGACGCGCGAGACGATCTCCTGCGCGGCTTCGGCGGCGACCGCCTCGATCTCGGTCAGCGCTCGATCGGTGGCCGCACGGACCTCCGCCTCGCCGGCAGCGACCTTCGCCGCCTGCTCGTCATGCGCCGCATGAAGCGTCGCCTCGGTCGCCTTGGCGGCACGCGAGCGGGCTTCGGCGACCAGCGCCTGCGCCTTTTCGCGGTTGGCGTGGTCGCGCTGGCGCCACGCTTCCTCGGCCTTGTCGGCTTCGTCGCGCGCGCGGGACGCGGCGGCGAGATCCTGGGCGATCGACTTGTCGCGCGAATCGATCGTCTTCTGCACCTTGGGCAGCATGCCGCGGCCCACGATGAAGAACACGATGCCGAACGTCAGCAGCAGCCAGAAGATCTGCGACGCATAGACGGCGGCGAGCTGGGATATCTGTGGCATGTTCGTCCTGCCTCGGCGGGTCAGCGCGCATGATAATCGCGCCGCCCCGCCTGGGGAAACTATCGTTCGTTACGCGACGAAGATCAGGATCATCGCAACGACGAACGACAGCAGACCGAGAAGTTCGGCCGCGGCGAAACCGATGAACAGACGGCCCTGCTGGCCATCAGCGGCACCCGGGTTGCGCAGCGCGCCTTCGAGGAACGAGCCGAACACGTTGCCGACGCCGATGGCGGCCATGCCGGCGCCGATCGCCGCGAGACCGGCACCGATGAGCTTAGCAGCTGCAGGATCCATGATTTAACTCCAGTTTATAAGGGTCAGAAAAAGAAGGATTTTAAACTTCGGCGGAAACTCAGTGCAGATTGACCGCGTCGTTGATGTACAGCGAGGTCAACAGCGCAAAGACATAGGCCTGAATGCCGGCCACCAGCAGCTCGAGCGCGGAGATGCCGATCATCAGGATGAACGACGGCACGCCGACGAACAGCCCGGTGCCGATCCCGGCAGCGCCCGAATTGATGATGAAGCCCGCCAGCACCTTGAGCAGCACGTGGCCTGCGGTCATCGCGACGAACAGTCGCAGACCAAGGCTGAACGGGCGCACCATGAACGAGACGAACTCGATCAGCGGGATCAGCGGGAGCAGCCAGATCGGCGTGCCGTGCGGCACGAACAGGCTGAAGAAATGGAAGCCATGACGCCAGAAGCCGACGATCAGCACGATCGAGAAGCTGATGATCGCCAGCACCCCGGTGATCGTGAAATGGCTGGTGAAGGTGAACGGGTGGATGCCGAAAATGCCGAGCGGCAGAAGCCCCAGCACGTTGGCGAACAGGATGAACATGAACAGCGAGAAGATATAGGGAACGTAGCGCTTCCCTTCCGGCCCGATGTTCGCGGCGAGCATATTGTCGATGAAGCGCACGAAGCCCTCCACCATCATCTGCCCGCGACCCGGGATCAGCGCGCCGCGCGTGCCCATGGTCATGAACGCAATCAGCGCGACAGTCGCCAGGCACATCCATGCCGCCGAATTGGTGAAGGCCACATTATAGCCCGCGATCGACCAATTCTGCGTGCCGAACAGCGGCTCCACCAGGAACTGGTGCATCGGATCGATCTTGCCGCCTGCCACTTCGCTCAATCCTTGAACAAAGCGCCCGAAGTCACTTCGGGCGCTGGGAAATCCGAATGATGTTCCTGAAGGCAACGACCGTCCCGAGGGCGAGCATCACCAACAGGCCCCAGGGAGATGTGTGGGCGAACCGATCGATCACCCAACCGATCAAGGCGCCGCCCGCCATTCCCCCTACAAGCTCAGCAAGCACGCGATTGCCGAGGCGGGTCCCCGCATCGTCGTTCGCCTTGCTCGCGCCTTGCCGTCGAGCCTCGTCGTTCCGCGCTGCTTTCAGCCGCTCATCGAGCGACTTGAGGCGCGCGTCCTCGTCGAGATTCTCCGTTTCGGGCTCTGGTCCGGCCATTCGCGCTCCCCCGTGCGACGGGCAGGCGCTGTCAGGCCGAAGGGCGAGCCCGCCAAGGCCGGGTCCGGTTAGCCGGGGGGTCCGGGGGTGTCAACACTTCGTCACCCAATGGCAACGATCTGGCAGGGGGCCGGTTTACGCAGACGCTAGCGCCACCCCGGCACGCGGCCGGGATGACGATCGATAACCTGGATCAGATGCAGCGCGAATCGCGTGCCGGCGCGCCCGCGCCGCGCGTCTCCCACGCGCCCGCGGGAGTCTTGTACTTCTCGCCCGCGCTGGTCTGCTGGATCAGATTGCAGCCGGAGGTGAAGGCCATCTGCTCCACCGTCGCGCCCGATCCTTGCGCCTTTTGGGTATAGGCCGCCTTGCGCTGGATATTGATCGAATTGACCAATGCGCGCAGCTCGGGCGTCCCCGCGCCGACCACGCCGAGATAGCCGTCGGGCTGCTCGCCCACCTTCCCCTCGGCGCGCGCCGCGGCATAGGCCGGATCGCGCTGCGCGAAAGCAACGGCGGAAACGCCGGTCAGCGCCAGAGCGCCGGCAACCATCAGCAAGGATTTGTACGTCATCGTCAGAATATCCCCGGATTCTGCTTGATCAGCGATTTCGCCTCATTGTCGAGCCGATATACCACTTCCTGCGTCACATTGATGTTGAGGTTGATCACGATCGGCTTGTCAGGCGCGGAGACGTTGACGCACGCCGCCGTGCCGCCTGCCAATAGGATCGCCATCGTTCCTCTCATCAGGTCGAAGGTCGTGCGCCTCTCTTGCTTCGTCAATCCGGCTTGCTTCATGGCATTTTCTCGCTTGCGGGGGGCTGAACGGGCGCAGCAGGCGGCTTAGCCTTTTGTTGTTGCTGCCTTTCCTGCTCTTCCAGCAGGGCCGGCAGGTTGCGCTCGATCAGCCTTTTGGGATCGTAGAATGATGCGACCGAATCGAGCAGCCCGCGGAAGGGCGCCTTGATGCGGACGTTGAACACGAACGGCAGCTTCTGCAGCCGGCGAATCAGGAAGTTCGATTTGGCGCCCGCGCCCTGCGACACGCCGGCGAACCGCACCTCGGTGACCATTTCGCCCGCCAGCGGCCCGTTCATCACGATATCGAGGCTCTGGTAGCGCAAGGACTTCAGCGCCTGGAACGCGATATTGCCCCAGGTGCCGAGATCCTTCGCGGTCAGTTCGCCGACATAAGCGATGCCGCCGCCGCCGGGGCGGACGATGAGATGGCCGTTCTCCACCCGGCCGCCGCTCTCGTCAAAGGCGATCGGCAAGGCGCCGTCGAACACCCCGGTCGCATTGAGGTTCTTGAAATCGAATTGCTGGAGGAATTGCGCCGCCTCCGCGCCCTTTACGCGGAACACCAGCCGGCGCGCCTCGTGGCTGGAAAAATCGAGCAACGCGGGGTCGAGCGTCAGTTCGCCGCCGGCGAACGGCCAGCGCGCTGCCTCGACCTTCACGCGACTATTGGCCAGCGTCTGATAGACGACCCGCCCGTCGGTCACCGGCACGCCGGGGTTGATCGAGGCGATCGTCGCCACCTGCCCCGGCGCGCTTTCCAGCGCGAGCAGATCGGTGAAATGGATCTCGCCTTTGACCCCGGTGACCGGGCCGAAGGCGGCGGCCAGATCGGTTCCCGCGGTGCGGAAGGTGCCGGTCGAGGTGACCCCGGCGGCATTCCACGCGATATCGCCCTCGCCGGTTACCTTGCCCTGCACATCGGCGATCACGCCGAAGGTGAGCTTGGTCAGCTCATCCGGCTGAAACCCCTTGCCGAAGGTGACGCCGGGGACGACGAGCCGCGCATTCCCCGTGCCGCTCGCCAGCGTGTGGCGGATCGTGACGTCGGCGACCTTCACGTTCTTGGCCGGCGCGCGCAATTCGCCGATGGTGGTGATCACCCCGTCGGCGAGCCGCAACGCGACATTGCGCGCCGCAAGCGGCAGGAAGCGCGGGTCGGCCGCGGCATCGGCGACGCCGAGTTCGCCGGTCAGATCGAGCGCGCCGCGCGCAAAGGTCCAGCGCCCGTCCGCCTTGCTGAGCAGCAGCGGCACATTGGCAATCTGCCCCGCGCCGCCCGCGAAAGTGCCCGCCAGCCCCTTCGCGCCGAACGCCCCGTCGATCCGCGCGAAATCGAGCGCGGTGCGGCGATCGGCGGGCTCGCCGAGGCGCTGCCCGCGGAAGCGCGGCTGTTCTGGACCGGAGCGGACATCGTGGTCGGCGAGGTCACGGCGGAGG
>JAFKLV010000172.1 GCA_017304125.1 Sphingomonadales bacterium | reverse complement strand
TGGCGGCGCGGGGATCTGGGCGATCTACCTTGGGGTCGCGCTGCACGGCGTTTCCTATGATTTCTTCTTCGTCGCCGGCGCGATCTATACCGGTGCGATCGCCGCGCCGAGGGGGATCAACGCGCAAGCACAGGGCATGCTGACATTGTTCACCTATGGCATCGGCATGCTGCTCGGATCGCAGATCGGGGCGCTGCTCTATGCGCAATTGCCGCCCTCGCCGGGCATCGCCGATTGGCATCATATCTGGTGGTATCCGGCGATCGCCGCCGCGGTGATCGCGCTGTTGTTCCATCTCTTCTTCCGTGACGATAGCGAGAGGAGCGTGGCGTGATCGTGATGAAGGAGGCCGGCAACTCCCGGCCGTGCATCTGGCCTACAGCGAGGAAAAAGCTATTTCTGACGCTGGCAACAGGCTGCGCGGCGATGCTTGTCGCAATTGGCGCGCCAGCGCTTGCGCGAAACCCTCCCGCCGCTGCGCCGCCTGCTTTCGCCGCGTGCCGCGCCTGCCATAGCGTCGAGAAGGGCGGCCGGAACGGCATCGGCCCCAATCTCTATGGTGTTATCGGGCGCGGGGCAGGCTCCGTCGCGGGTTTCAATTATTCGCCGGCGCTGACGCGATCCAGACTGCGTTGGGACGAGGCATCGCTCGACGCGTTTCTCGCCAATCCGACCAGGAAGATTCCGGGTGTGCGGATGCGCATAGCGACGCCCGATCCGGCGAAAAGGGCGGCGATCGTCGCCTATCTGAAGGCCCAAAGCGGGAAGTGACCTAGGCGAGTGCCGTCCGAGCGCGGTCCGCCGTCCAATCGATCGGGAGGGAGCGGAATATGAGGGGCAAGCCGGTCACCATTGTGACAGCGATGACACATGCAATTTGCGCGCGGCGAGGAGAGCGGAAGTGATCGATCGCAGGCGTGCGCTGGCGGGCGTGATCGGGATGTTCGGTGCGCAATTATTCGCCCCGATCGCACGCGCGGCGGGCGCTGCTCCTTCTGGCGGTGTTCCGGCAATTGCCGAGGGGCCGCCGAGTGTTAAGGTCTTTACCCCGACGCAGCGCGCATTGATGGTGGTGCTGAGCGAGCGCGTCATCCCGACCACCGATACGCCGGGTGCGCTGGCCGCCGGGGTGCCCGCTTATATCGAAAAGCTGCTGGCGGATTGGGCGCTTCCTGAAGATCGTGTGCCGATCCTCGCCGGGCTCGATGCGATCGAGGCGCGGAGCATGCGCGATCATAACCTGTCGGCGGTTCGGGCGACCCCGGCGCAGCAAGATGCGTTGCTGACGCTCGCGATGAACGGCGACCTGCCCGGGGCGGATAAATTCTTCGTGCTGTTCCGCCAGCTCGTCATCACCGGCTACTACACATCAGAAATCGGAATGACGAAGGAGCGCGAATATCTTCCCGTTCCTGGCGAATATAACGGCGAGTTTCTCTACCAAAACATCAATAAGGTGTATTCGGCATGATCGCTACGCGCAGAGCTATACTTTCTGGTGCTGCGGGAGCGATCGCTGCCGCCGGCATCAATTTTCCGATCATGGCAGCGCAGATCGAGATGATTGGTCTGCAACTCTACACCGTTCGCCATCTCTTCGAGAAGGATCCGGTCGGGACGCTCGAACGGGTCGCGCGCATTGGCTATCGCGAGGTAGAGTTCGGCGGTGCCAATTACGAGAAAATGGATCACGCCATGCTGCGCGCGACGCTCGACCGGCTGGGGCTGAGGGCGCCGTCGATCCACGTCAGCTTCGATGCGCTGCTCAACAAATTCAAACAGAGCGCGGCGCTGGCAAGGGCGCTCGGCGCCGATACGATTGTCCTGGCCTATATGACGCCCGAGCATCGCACCGAGCAGGGGTGGCAGAGCGCGCTCGGGCATTTCAGGCATTTCGCCACGGATCTCAAAGCCGCCGGGCTGGGTTTTGCCTATCACAACCATGACTTCGAGTTCGTCAACAAGCCGGGCGGGGTCAGCCTGTTCGATCGCCTGATGCGGGAAACCGATCCGGCGCTCGTGAAGATAGAACTCGATCTTTATTGGGTGAAGCGGGCGGGGGAGAAGGCGCGCGCGCTTGTCGATCGGCTGTCGGACCGGCTTTATGCCTTTCACGTCAAGGATATGCATAGCGATGGCAGCATGGCGGCGGTGGGCGCCGGGACGATCGATTTCGCCGCCGTGTTCAAACTGAAGGGCGCTGCCGGGGTGCGCCACTTTTATGTCGAGAACGATCAGGCGGCCCCGCCCTATCTCCCCGATATCACCACGAGCTTCGAGACGCTTCGCGCGTTGCGCTTCTGATCACGGCATCGGGGGGAGATAAATCATGACTACGACCAACAGGTTCGATGCGATCGTCATCGGATCGGGCGTCAGTGGCGGGTTTGCCGCGAAGGAACTTACCGAAAAGGGGCTACGCGTTCTGATGCTCGACCGCGGTCGCGGCATCGAACACGGCGTGGATTATACTTATGACGGGGCGCCGGCCTATGAGGTGCCGGCGCGCAACGTGATGCCGGCGCGGCTGACCGAGAGCGACTATTTCATTTCCAGGCACGGCTATGTCTCGCCGAGCAATATGGCTTTCTACAACAATGATCGGTTGAATCCCTATGCCTATGGCGAGGGCAGCAAATTCTACTGGATCCGGCCGGCGGGGGTCGGTGGGAAATCGCTGATTTGGTCGCGCTGGGTGTTTCGCTGGAGCCCGGACGATTTCACCGCGAACAAGCGCGAGGGTATCGATGGCGCGTGGCCGATCGGCTATGACGAGCTCGCGCCGTGGTATAGCTATGTCGAGAAGTACATCGGCGTCTCGGGATCGCGCGAGAATTTGCCTTATCTTCCCGACAGCGAGTTCCAGCCGGCGATTCCGATGAATATCGCCGAGAAATGGTTCAAGCAGCGGCTCGAGACGCAATTTCCCGGACGCAAGCTGATCAACGCGCGGGTGGCGAACCTGACCGAAGATAAGCCGGATCAGAATCGGACGAAATGCCAGTTCCGCAACCAATGCGCGAACGGCTGCTCGTTCGGCGCCTATTTTTCCACCCAGGCGGTGACGCTGCCCGCGGCGCGCGCGACCGGTCGGCTGACGCTGCGATCGGATGCGGTGGTGACCAGTCTCGAATATGACGCGGCGCGGAAACGAGTTACCGGGGTGCGCTTCGTCGACGCGAAGACCGGGCAGGCGGAGGTGGTCAATGCCGACCTCGTGTTCCTGTGCGCCTCGGCGATGGCGTCGAACCAGATATTGCTCAACTCACGACCGGCGGGGAGCGGGCGCAGTCACTTCGACAGCAGCGGGGCGCTCGGCCGCTACGTCATGGATCACATCTTTCGGGTTCGCATCAGCGGCGATATCCCGGGGATGGAGCAATATATCGAATATGGCCGCCGCCCCGGCGCGGTCTATATTCCACGTTTCCGCAATATGGCGGGGGACGAGGGCCTCGGCTTCACCCGCGGCTATGGCTATCAGGGCGGCGCGCGTCGCGAAGCGGCGGAGCCGGTCGGCTTCGGCGCGGCGATGAAACACGGCATGCGCCGCTATGGCGGCTGGAAGTTCATGATGATGGCGTTCGGCGAATGCCTGCCTTACGCGGACAATGCGGTCTCGCTGCATGCCGATAAGGTCGATCGCTTCGGGATGCCGCTGATGCGGTTCGACGTGCGATTTCGCGACAACGAACTGCGGATGATCGCCGACGCGCGTGTGCAGGGTGAGGCGATGCTGCGCGCCGCAGGGATGACGAACGTTTCGAGCCGCGAGGATGAGCATGTCCCCGGCGACGCGATCCACGAAATGGGCGGCGCGCGGATGGGCGCCGACCCGCAGACCTCGGTGCTCAACAAATGGAGTCAGGCGCATGATGCCGCCAATCTCTTCGTCACCGACGGCGCGCAAATGGCATCCGCTTCCTGCGTCAATCCATCGCTGACCTTCATGGCGCTGACCGCGCGGGCGGCCGACTATGCCGTCAAACAGCTCAGGGCGTAATGTGTGCGATATGGCGAAATATGCGCTATCAAGAATACAAGAATGCGTAATTTGATGATTATTGCACACAAATAAGGTAAAAGCGGTGCTCTTTGTGGAGCAAGCGCATGCCGAGATCGCGATTCGTCAACGACCTCCTCGAATCGCTGTTCGCCGGCGCGCGATGGCGGCGCGGCGCGCGAAACGAGCGGGAGGCGGCAGAGAGCGGCGATTCCGCTCTCCCGCTCCGCCTCGCGCAGCAATTGCTGGCGGAGCGCAGCCAGGCGTCGGGCATCGCGACGGCGCAACGCCTGCTCGATGCCTATGGCGCGCTCGACATCGCCGCCAAAGGCGATTTCCTCGATGCGCTGGCTGAGCGTTTCGGCGCCGACCCGGCGGCGATCGGCCGCGCGCTGGAGGCCTATCATGCCGCGCCGTCGCTCGCAGCGCTCGGCCACGTCGGCAAGGCGGCAGAACCGCCACGGCAGGAATTGCTGCGGCGGCTCAATCAGGCGCCCAACGCCACCGCCGCGCTGGTCGCGATGCGCGCGGACCTGTTGCGGCTGATGCGTGATCGGCCGGCGCTGTCGGCGTTCGACGCGGATTTCGTCCATCTGCTCTATTCGTGGTTCAATCGCGGATTCCTCGTCCTCCGGCGGATCGACTGGTCGAGCCCGGCCGACCTGCTCGAGCGGATCATCCGCTATGAGGCGGTGCATTCGATTGCGACATGGGAGGAATTGCGCGCTCGCCTGCTCCCGGCGGACCGACGCTGTTACGGGTTCTTCCACCCAGCGATGGGGGATGAGCCGCTGATTTTCGTCGAGGTGGCGCTGACCGATGCAATCCCTGCATCGATCCAGTCGCTGCTCGCGCCCGATCGTCCCGTCATCGCGGCGGACCGCGCGCGCGTCGCGACCTTCTATTCGATTTCCAATTGTCAGCCGGGGCTCGCCGGAATCTCGTTCGGCCAGTTTCTGATCAAGCAGGTGGTCGAGGATCTCAAGCGCGAGTTTGCCGGGCTGGAGACCTTTGTCACGCTCTCCCCGGTTCCCGGATTCGTGGCGTGGTTGAGAAGCGCGGCAGCGCGCGGCGATGCGGCTGCGGCGGTATCGTTGGCGGACGGCGATCCGGGCGAGTCATGGGGTGCCGATGACCCGCGCCGTCACGCGCGGATGGCATTGGCCGCGCGTTATTTCCTCGCCGAGCGCGATCAACGCGGCCGGCTGATC
>JAFKLV010000171.1 GCA_017304125.1 Sphingomonadales bacterium | reverse complement strand
CTTCTCGATCGAGACGGTGCCGACCAGCACCGGCTGGCCATGCTCGGCATGTTCGCGGATCTTGCGGGCGATCGCGCGGAACTTGTCGTGGGTGTTCTTGTAGAATTCGTCTTCCTCGTCGACGCGCTGCACCGGCAGGTTGGTCGGGATGGTGACGACGTTCATCTTGTAGATGTCGTAGAATTCCGCCGCCTCGGTCGCCGCGGTGCCGGTCATCCCCGACAGCTTGGGGTACATGCGGAAGTAATTCTGGAAGGTGATCGAGGCCATCGTCTGGTTCTCGGGCTCGATCGTCACGCCTTCCTTGGCCTCGACCGCCTGGTGCAAGCCGTCCGACCAGCGCCGCCCGTCCATCATGCGGCCGGTGAACTCGTCGATAATGATGACCTTGCCGTCCTTGACGATATAATCGGTGTCGGCCTTGAACATCACATTCGCGCGCAGCGACTGGTTCAGGTGGTGGACCACCTGGGTATTCTCGAAATCGTAGAGGTTGCTGCCCTTGAGCAGCCCGGCCGCCTCGAGCAGCCGCTCGGCCTTTTCGGTGCCGTCCTCGGTCAGCACGATCGAGCGCTGCTTCTCGTCCATGTCGTAATCTTCGGCGACGAGCTGCTTCACGATCACGTCGACGCTCATATAGAGTTCGGACTTGTCGTCGGTCGGGCCGGAGATGATCAGCGGGGTCCGCGCCTCGTCGATCAGGATCGAGTCCACCTCGTCGACGATCGCGAAGCCGAAGGCGCGCTGCACCATCTGGTTGCGCTCATATTTCATATTGTCGCGCAGATAGTCGAAGCCGAACTCGTTGTTCGTCCCGTAGGTGATGTCAGAGGCATAGGCCTCGCGGCGCTGCTCGTCGGTGAGATTGGGGACGATCACGCCGACGGTCAGCCCGAGGAAGCGATAGACGCGGCCCATCCAGTCCGCGTCGCGGCTGGCAAGATAATCGTTGACGGTGACGACATGGACGCCCGTCCCCGGCAGGGCGTTGAGATAGGTGGCGAGCGTCGCGACCAACGTCTTGCCCTCACCCGTGCGCATCTCGGCGATTTCGCCGCGGTGGAGGACGATGCCGCCGATCATCTGCACGTCATAATGCCGCTGGCCGAGCACGCGCCGCGCCGCTTCACGCACCGTGGCGAAGGCTTCGGGCAGGATCTGGTCAAGCGTCTCGCCATTTTCCAGCCGCTCACGGAACAGCACGGTCTGATGGGCGAGCGTCGCGTCGTCCATCGCCTGCAGCGCCGGCTCGAACGAGGCGATCCGGGCGAGGACGGGGTTGAGCGAGCGGACGTAACGGTCGTTGGACGAGCCGAAGAGCGATTTGGCGAGGCCGGCGAGCATGGCGGACTTCCTGATATTGGATGGGCGCGGCGCCACGCGGATTCGCGGGCTCGCGTCTGGGATCAACGATGGGGTGGAGCACCGCGGCCGTCTGGCGCGGCGCGCCAACGTCTTATTCGCGCCGACGGTCGACCCAGGCGGGGATGGCGGCGAACGCGGGCACGGCCAGCGCCGTGGCCGATGCGAGCGTGACGAGCGACGGCAACGCCTGCGCCGGACGCAACGTCGCACGCGCGGCGATCGTGGCGGGGGCGAGGCGCACCGCCTGCTCCTGCGCCACCGCCTGCACAGGCTGGGGCGCACCGACGCGTGCACCGACGCCGGTCAGCGCCGAAAGCAGGGCGGAAAGGAGCAGAAGCAAGTTCATGCGGCGCAAGACATAGGGACGGCGATGGCAAAGGTCCAATGCAAAGCGTCACTGGGCGGGAATGATCTCGGTCGAACCGCGATTGATCACCGACACTGCGACCGGATAACCATCTTTCGTGAAGCGGCGCCCCGAAAACTGACCGATCTTTACGCGGGCGCAGGGATCGGACTCATCCCGGGCCTTCTTCGCGATCACCTTGCAGGACAATGTATTGCCCTGCTCGTCGAGCTTCACCTCGATTTCCCAACTTTCATCGTTCTTGCCGGCCGCCAGAGCGACAGGCGGCGGCCCGGAATCCTCATCGAGCGCCCATCGCACCGGTATGATGACGCTTCCGGCGGTTGGCCGCCCTTTTTTGTCCGTCGCCGGATCGAATTTGCCGCGCTCATAAGCCAGGCGACAAGTGGTTTCGTCGAGCAACGTGGTTCCGCTGGAAACCTTGACGTTGCACGATGTCACCTTGCCATCCACGCCGACGCCGAGTTCTACGACGACACGACCGCTGCGCGACGCCCTGAGCGCTTCCGCCGGATAATCGTCGGACGCGAACCATTCCGCGACGCTGCCGATCGCGATCGGCTTCATTTCCGGCCGTCCCTTGGCCCAGACCGGCGACGCGATCACCATCGCCAACGCACTGCCCATTGCGATCTTCGCTCGCATTCCCCGCTCCCCGATGCTCCCCAATTCCGCCGTACATCAGCTACTCGCGGCCTATCACGCAAGCGGTGTCCGCTTTATCTTTGCCTGTGCCGCCGGAGCGCTTATGCGGCAGGCCATGTCCACGTCCATCTCCCCGCTCGCCACGCCCTTCCCCGCTCTTCCCGCCGTCGCCGGCACGACGCCGCGCGTCGCCCGCGCGCGCTACAAGACGTGGGATCGCTGCGACCTCACCTTCGTCACGCTCGATGCAGGAACGGCGGTGGCCGGGGTGCTGACGCAATCGAAATGCCCCTCGCCCGAGGTGGAATGGTGCCGCAAGGCTTTGGTGCTGGGGCAGGCCCGCGCTTTGGTGGTCAACGCGGGCAATTCCAACGCCTTCACCGGCAATCGCGGTCGTGCGGCGGTGGAAGCGATCGCGGCGCGCGCGGCGGGGCAGCTCGGCTGCCAGCCGTCCGACGTGTTCGTCGCCTCGACCGGGGTGATCGGCGTGCCGCTGCCGATCGACAAGGCGGAGGCCGGGCTCGACGCAGCCTTCACCGCCGCGCCGACCGACTGGCGCGCGGTGGCCGAGGCGATCGGCACCACCGACACCTATCCCAAGGGCGCGATCGCCACGGCGGTGGTCGATGGACGCACCGTCACCCTCGTCGGCGTCATCAAGGGATCGGGGATGATCGCGCCCGATATGGCGACGATGCTCGGCTTCATCTTCACCGATGCCGCCGTCGAGCCCGCCTTCCTGCAAGCGGCGCTGTCGGCAGCGAATGGCAAGACCTTCTCGTGCATCACGGTCGACGGCGACACCTCGACCAGCGACACCGTGCTCGCCTTCGCCACCGGCAAGGCGGGCAATGCTCCGCTCGCCGATAGCGACAGCCCCGGCGCCGACGCCTTCCGCGCCGCACTGGCCGATCTCTGCCGCCAGCTTGCGATGCTGGTGGTGCGCGACGGCGAAGGTGCGCAGAAATTGATCGAGATCACCGTCGCGGGCGCCGAGAGCGACCGCAGCGCGCATCGCATCGCGATGTCGATCGCCAATTCGCCGCTGGTCAAGACCGCGATCGCCGGCGAGGACGCCAATTGGGGTCGCGTAGTGATGGCGGTGGGCAAGGCCGGCGAGCCGGCCGAGCGCGACAAGCTGGCGATCCGCTTCGGCGCGGTCGAGGTGGCGCGCGACGGGCTTGCGGTCGAGGGCTATGACGAAGCCCCGGTCGCCGCGCATCTCAAGGGGCGCGAGGTGGAGATCGGGGTCGATCTCGGGCTCGGCGACGGCCGCGCGACCGTGTGGACCTGCGACCTGACGCACGGCTACATCTCGATCAACGCCGATTATCGGAGCTGACATGCTGCGCATCTGGGGGCGGCCCAACTCGCACAATGTGAAGAAAGTGGTGTGGTTCGCCGAGGAACTCGGCTTGCCTTATGAGCGGATCGACACCGGCGGCGCATTCGGGATGGACGCGGCCTATGTCGCGAAAAACCCCAACCGGCTGATCCCGACGATCGACGACGGCGATTTCACCTTGTGGGAATCGAACGCGATCCTGCGCTATCTCGCCGACACGCATGATGTCGCTTTGTGGGGCAACACCCCGCGCGAACGGGCGCTGGCCGATCGCTGGATGGACTGGCAATTCACTTATGCCGAGGCGCAGCGCGATGCCTTCGTCAACCTCGTGCGCAAGGCCCCCGAAGACCGCGATATGGACGCCGTGGCGCGCTCCGCGACGGCCTGTGCGAAGCAGGTCGCAATCCTCGAGGATGCCCTCAGCCGGGCGTCGTGGCTCAGCGGCGCGCAATTCGGCATCGGTGACGTGCCGATGGGGGTCTATATCCACACCTGGTTCGCGCTGCCGATCGAGCGGCCGGCGATGCCGCAGGTCGCAGACTGGTATGCCCGGCTGCAAACCCGCCCGGGCTATGCGCCGCATGTGATGATCCCGCTCACCTGAGCGGGGCAAAAAACAAGGGACCGAACGATGTCGGTCCCTTGTTCTGTCATCCAGCGATGTCGATCGCGGCGCGGCTCAGGCCAGTTCGCCTTCGAGCCACGCCTTGATCCGGCCCTTGGGCTCGGCACCGACCTTGGTCGCCGCCGGGTTGCCGCCCTTGAACAGGATCATCGTCGGGATCCCGCGCACGCCGTAACGGCCCGGTGCATCGGGGTTCTCGTCGATATTGAGCTTGGCGATCGTCACCTGCTCGCCGAGCTCCTCGGAGATTTCCTCCAGGCTCGGGCCGATCATCTTGCACGGGCCGCACCATTCCGCCCAGAATTCGACCAGCACCGGCTTGTCGGACTGAAGGACGTCGGCGCTGAAGCTCGCGTCGGTGATCTGCTTGGTTGCCATTCGATAATCTCCTTGTGACGGCAATCTAGGATGCGAGGCGCCCGCGCTCAACGGGCAGCCTGCTAACTTTGCTCCGCGCCGCGATAGCTGGGCTTGTGCCGTTCCAGCAATGCCGCCGGCAACGGCAGCAGCACCGGGCCGCCGGTGTAGAGCAGCGCCGCCTCGATCGCCCGGCCGGGGAAGATCACCGCCAGCGCCGCGACATAAGCCGCCATCTGGCGCAGGTGATAAGTGGGCGCCTCGTCCACCGAGCGCGGCACCTGTCGCCCGGTCTTGAAATCGACCACCCTTACGCTCGTTTCGGTGACGAGCAGCCGGTCGACCGTCCCGGCAACGACGATACCGTCCGCCAGCACCGCGCTGATCGGCGCCTCCGCCAGCGCATCGGCGCCGAACAGATCGGCATAAGCCGGATCGTCGATCACCCGCCGCGCGGCATCGGCGATCGCATTGCGCTCCCCCGCATCGCTCACCTGCCCGACATCGGCGAGCCAACGATCGGCGGCGCGCGCGC
>JAFKLV010000170.1 GCA_017304125.1 Sphingomonadales bacterium | reverse complement strand
GGCACCCAATTCGGGTCGTCACGATAGAGGCGGAAGGGGAGGTCGACGAAGATCTTGCGATCGCGCTTCGTCTGAACGGGGCGGATGGAGAGCGGTGATGCCATGACGGACCCGCAATAATCGTCCGAAGCGATCATGGCGAGTGGCCTTTCCGTCATCGATGCGCTGTAAAGGTCACTGTGTCGCCACTATCTTCCGGCAATGGACCACGCCATGACGACCATTACCCTTGACCGCGCCGGGGCCGCGCCGGCCAATCGCACGCCGATCGCGGACGATCGCGCGATGCTGAAGGCCGCAGCCGATCTGACGCGCGATATCAATGCGCCGCGGCCGGGGGTTTATTGGGGCGATTTCCTCGGCTCGGTCGCGGTCGGCTATGCCGCGCTGGTGGCGGCGGTGATGGTGCAATCCACCGCGCTGACCATCGTGGCGGGGGTGGTCGCGGTGTTCGCGCTCTATCGCGCGCTGAGCTTCATCCACGAACTGACTCACGTGCGCCACGCCTCGCTGCCGGGGTTCCGCTTCGCCTATAATTTGTTCATCGGCGTGCCGATGCTGGTGCCGTCGTTCATGTACGAAGGCGTGCATAACCTGCACCACGCGCGCACGCGTTATGGCACCGCCGACGATCCCGAATATCTGCCGCTCGCGCTGATGAAGCCGTGGACGCTGCCGGTGTTCATCATCGTCGCCGCGCTCGCGCCGGTGGCGTTGATCTTCCGCTATGGCGTGCTCACCCCGCTGTCGCTGATTAGTCCGGCGCTGCGCCGCGCGGTGGTCGAGCGTTATTCGGCGCTGACGATCAACCCGTCCTTCCGCCGCCGGATGCCCGAGGGCGCGTTCCGCACCCAGTGGAACCGGATCGAGGCTGCCTGCGCCTTGTGGGCGATCGGCCTCGTCGCGCTGGTTGCCACCGGCGTGCTGCCGCTGCGCGCGTTCGGCATCATGCTGGCGGTTGCCTCGGGCGTTGCGGTGCTCAATCAGGTCCGCACATTGGTCGCGCATCTGTGGGAGAATGAGGGCGAGGCGATGACCGTCACCGCGCAATATCTCGATTCGGTCAACGTGCCGCCGCCGACCTTGCTGCCGGCTTTGTGGGCGCCGGTCGGGCTGCGCTATCATGCGCTGCATCACCTGCTGCCGGGGCTGCCCTATCATGCGCTCGGCGAGGCGCATCGCCGGCTGGTCGCCGCGCTCGACCCGGCGTCGACCTATCACAACGCCAATTATCGCAGCCTCGCCTATCTGGTCGGCAAGATCGCGCGCAGCACGATGCTGCCGCGCTGATCGAAATCCACCCCGGCCTCCGCCGGGGTGGCGGCCTATTCCTCGGTGCGCAGCAGCACCGTTTCGCCGATGAACAGGAACAGCAGGAACGGCGCCCAGGCCGCGAGGAACGGCGGGTAGGCGCCGAGATTGCCCATCGCCAGCGCGAAATTGTCCGCGACGAAATAGGCGAAGCCCAGCGCCATGCCGATCACCGCGCGGACGAACAATTTGCCCGATCGCGCGATACCGAACGCCGCCACCGCGCCGAGCAGCGGCATCAGCACCGACGACATCGGCCCGGACAATTTGTGCCACAGCGCGCCTTCCAGCGCTTTGGTCGGGCGCCCCGCAGCCGCGAGATCGTCAATCGCTTCCTTGAGCGCGCCGAACGACAATTCGTCCGCATCGACCGAGGCGAGGGTGAATTGATCGGGGGTCACGCCGCGCGCGGTCACTGTCTCGCCGATATTCGCGATCTTGCCGCTGGCGACGTCGAAGCGGCGCGCGGGCCAGATCGTCCAGCTGTTCCCGCTGAAGCGGCCGTGATCGGCGAAGATGATCGCGCGCAGATCGCCGCCCTGCCGGTCATAGACGGTGATGCCGCCGAGCTGCGCCGATGATGCGCGCCCCTTGATCTGATCGACCTCGATCAGATCGGGGCCGGATCGCACCCACACGTTGGTTCGGTCGCCGCGATCGACGGGCATCGCGCCGTAATCGACCTTTTGCCAGCGATTGAGCGTGGCGGTGGCGCGCGGCACGATGCGGTCGTTGAACGCGAAGCTCAGCACGGCGACCCCGATGCTCGCGACGATCAGCGGCGCGAGCACCTGATGCGCCGACAGCCCCGAGGCCTTGAGCGCGATCACCTCGCTGTTCTGGTTCATCGTGAGCAGCGTCAGGATCGTGCCGAGCAGCACCGAGAAAGGCAGGAAGCGCGCGATGATCTGCGGCGCGCGCAGCGACACATAATGCCACACCTGCGCGTCGCTGTTGCCGGGAACCGCAAGGATCTTGCCGGATTCGCCGAGCAGGTCGAGCGCCTGAAGCACCAGCACCAGCCCGGCGAGAATGCCGAAGGTGCGGATCAGGAACATCCGCGCCATGTACAGCGAGACGGTGCGCGACGGGAAGAAAGAGGTCATGCCGTGGCCTCCGGGCGGTGGCGGCGACGACCGGGCAGATAGCGGACCACCGCTTTCCACGCCTTGCCCGCCACGCGCTCAAGCGCACCGATCGGCTGGCCGCCGGGGACATATGCGATCGTGCGATACATCCACAGCACCAGCGCGGCGAAAATCACGAACGGCACCCATAGCGCGATGAATGGATCGATCGCGCCGAGCCTCGCCACCGAGGCGGCATATTGATTCACTTTGTGATAGGTCACGATCATCACGATCGACAGGAATACGCCCAGCGCCGAGGTCGAGCGTTTCGGCGGCACCCCCAGCGCCACCGCGAGCAGCGGCAGCAGGAACATCGAGGCGATTTCCGCCATGCGGAAATGGAATTCGGCGCGGCTCTCGTCGCGCTGATCCATCGTCTGCGCGCTGCGCCCCGATTTCACCAGTTCGGGCAGGGTCGCTTCGAGGCTGAGCCCGCTGCGGACGCGGAACTGCTCGAACTTCGGCAGGTTGATCGGCAAATCGTGCGCGCTGAAGCTCAGCACGCGCGGCACGCTGAAATCGGTGCGATTGTGCACCAACGTGCCGTTGCTCAGGCGCAGGATGATCACATCGGGATCGTCGGTGGCGAGGAAGCGCCCGTGTTGCGCGGTCACCCCGATCCAGTCGCCCTTGGGCGTCTGGGCGTGGACGAAAATGCCCGAGAGCTGGCGCCCGTCGTCGCGGCTCTGCTCGATGCGCAGCGTCATGCGATCGCCGAGCTTGGTGAATTCGCCGACCTTGATCGATGCGCCCAGCGCGCCGGTGCGCAGCTCGAAGCGGAGCTGCTCATAAGCGTAGCGCGCCTTGGGCTGGACATAGCCGACGATCGCCAGATTGAGCAGCGCCAGCGCGGTGGCATACATATAGGGGACGCGCAGCAGCCGGCCGTAGCTCATCCCCACGCCGCGCATCACATCCAGCTCGGACGAGGTGGCGAGGCGGCGGAAGGCGAGCAGGATGCCGAGCATCAGCCCGATCGGGATGCCGAGGCCGAGATATTCGGGCAGCAGATTGGCGAGCATCCGCCACACCACCGAAACCGGCCCACCCTCGGTCGCGACGAAATCGAACAGCCGCAGCATGCGATCCAGCACCAGCAGCATCGCCGCCAGGATCAGCGTGGAGAACAGCGGCAGCGCGATCAGCCGGGCCATGTAGCGGTCGATCGATTTCATGGGCGGGGAACGGACACTCGTCGCTGCAAAGACTGGCGGGGGGTATAGGCGCGTGCGCGGCGGGCGTCAGCCGAAATATCGGCCGGGCGTGGCGATCGTGGCAAAAATGGCGCGGTTCCGGACGTTGTATTCCGTTTCCGGCGCCTATTCCGCAGCGACCTGATCCGGCGCGGCCGGCCCGGCGCCGCTCAGCGCCGTCCCGATCGCACGCTCCAGCGCGGCGAGCGTGAAGGGTTTGCGCAGCACCTGACGCCCGCGAAACGCCTCATGTTCCATCATCTCGCCGGCATAACCGGTGACGAACAGTACCGGCAGCTGCGCATATTGCGGATCGAGCGCGGCGATCATCTCGGGGCCGGTGCGCGTCGGCATCAGCACGTCGGAAAGAATCAGCCCGATCGACCGATGGGTCGCGAGCATGGCCGGGGCGGTGAGCGGATCGTCGCACGGGATCGGGCGATGGCCCAGCTCGCGCAGCGCGCGGACGGTTGCGGTGAGCACGCGCGGATCGTCCTCCACCACCAATATGTCGATCGCCGAGATAGCGGCCGTGTCGGCAGGCGCTGCGGCGGCGAGCGGGGCAGGGGTTGCGGCCTCCTCGTCGGTGGTGACGCGCGGCAGGAACAGGGTGATCGTCGTGCCCTTGCCCGGCGCGCTATCCAGCGAGACCGCGCCGCCCTGCTGGCGGACGAATGCGAAAATCTGGCTGAGGCCGAGCCCGGTGCCCTTGCCGACCGGCTTGGTGGTGAAAAAGGGTTCGAACACCCGCTCCGCCACCTCGGCGCTCATCCCGCAGCCGGTGTCGGTCACCGCGATCGTCAGATAGTCGCCGGCGAGGCATTCGCGCTCGCCCTCGACCAATGTCGCCGCGCCGCCGGTGATCGTCAGCGTCCCGCGCCCGTCCATCGCGTCGCGCGCATTGACCGCAAGGTTGACGAGGCTGTTCTCGAGCTGGACGCGATCCGCGCGCAGCTGCCAGCCGCGGCTGTCGTCGCGGATCGTCACGGTGATGCGATCCCCCAGCGTGCGATCGAGCAGATCGGACATGCCGACCAGCAGATCGGCGACGCGCATCACCTCCGGGTTGATCCCGGCCTCGCGGGTGAAGCTGAGCAACTGGCGGGTCAGCGCGGCGGCGCGCTTCGCGCCTTCCATCGCGCTGTCGAGCTGGCGACCGATCGCCGCGCGCGTCGCATCACCGCCGATGCCGCGCTGGGCAAGCTCGAGCCCGCCCATAACGACCGCGAGCATATTATTGAAATCATGCGCGATGCCGCCGGTCAGCTGGCCTACGGCCTCCATCTTCTGCACCTGACGCAGCCGCGCTTCCTGATCGCGCAATTCTTCGGTGGCGACGGCGACGGCGGCGGCGAATTCATCGGCGCGCTTGCGCTCGGCGTCGGCGTCAGCGCGCGCGATACCGCGTTCGGTCAGCGCGCGGACGGTCAGCATGCCCAAGGCGATCGCGCCGATCAGGATCAGGATGCCGAACGAGGAGAGCACTCCTGCGAGCCGTGTCGAGCGATCGATCGCCGCGCGCGTTTCCGCGGTGCGCTGATCGAGCAGATCGCGCTCGAGCCCCGATATCTCCTCCAGAACGCTGTCGATCCCGGTCAGCGACGGCGCGGTGCGCGCGGCATAATAGAGC
>JAFKLV010000169.1 GCA_017304125.1 Sphingomonadales bacterium | reverse complement strand
ACCCGTCACCCCGGCTCAAGGCCGGGGTGACGAAGCGGTTACTGCCCCCGATCGTCGGCCGGCGGTTTCTTGACCGGCGTCGCCTGCACCTCGCGCGCGCGCTGGCGCAGATAGTTCATGATCGCGCGCAATTCGCTGTCGGGCAGTTCCTCGAAATGCGGCATGCCGCGCGACACGAGGATGCCGTCATGCACCACCTGTTTGAACGTCGCGAAATCGAGCGGCATCGGCGAGCGGAGCAGATCGGGCGCGGCACCACCGGAGAGCCCGTTCGCGCCGTGGCAGGTCGCGCAACGCTCGGCATAGGGCTGCGCGCCCTGCTTCGCGAGCGCGGCGTCGAACGACCATAATTGCTTGCCGCTATCGGCGGCGAGGATCGTGAACTGCCCGCTCCCGCGCCCTTCGAGCACGAGATTGCCCGCGGTCGTCGCGGTGCCGCCGCCACCGCGCACCCCCTGCAGCGGGATGCGCCACGCCTCGCGCTGATGCACCGGATCCCAGGCGAGCAGGAACGAGGTCGCCGCACGCGGCTTGAGATCGGGCGGCGGGGTGCCGATGCCGTTGCTGATCCGCTGGCCCGAGAGGAATTTCCAGTCGGCGAGCTTGCCCGGCGGATCGACATAGACCCGCCCCTGATCCATCGCCGGGATATAGACCAGCCCGGTTGCCGGGTTGAAGCTCATCGCCTCGATATTGTGTGCGCCGAACGGCGAGGGATAGACGATCTGCGCCTTCCCGCCGGGGAAGCGCGCTTCGGGATTTTCGATCGGCCGCCCGGTCTTGGGGTCGATCCCCTTGGCCCAGCTGACCGGCACATAATTTTTCGCCGAGATCAATTTCCCGTCGCGCCGGTCGATCACATAGAAAAAGCCGTTCTTCGGCGCGTGGAGGATCACCGGGCGTTTCTTGCCGTCGATCGTCAGATCGGCCAGCTCGATATCCATATCCGAATTGAAGTCCCAGGTTTCGCCGGGGTTGGTCTGGTAATGCCAGATATAGTCGCCGGTATCGGCATCGAGCGCGACGATCGAGCAGACGAACAGATTGTCCCCGCCGCCCGGCGAACGGATCTTCTGGTTCCACGGCGTGCCGTTGCCGGTGCCGATATAGAGCCGGTTGAGTTCGGGGTCATAGGCCATGGCGTTCCACACCGTGGCGCCGCCGCCATATTTCCACCACTCACCCTTCCAGGTCTTGGCGGCCATGGCCATCGCCTTGTTCTCGAAGCCCTTCTTGGGATCGCCCGGGACGGTGTAGAAACGCCACGCCTGCTTGCCGGTGGCCTGATCATAAGCGGTGACATAGCCGCGCACCGGCGCGTAATCGGCGCCGCCGTGGCCGATCACCACCTTGCCCTTATAGACCCACGGCGCGCCCGAAATGTAGCGCCCGTCGTTCGGCCCTTCGGTGGTCTGCACCTCCCAGTCGAGCTTGCCGGTCTTCGCGTCGAGCGCGATCAGCCGGCCGTCGAGCGTCCCGGTGAAGACGCGCCCGTTGGCAAAGGCGATCCCGCGACTGCCCCACGCGCCGCGCAATTTGTCGCCGGCTTTCTCGCGGGTATGCGTGTCGTAGGTCCACAGCAGCTTGCCGGTGGTCGCATCGAGCGCGTGGACGATGCTCGACCCTGCCGCGAAGTACAGCACCCCATCGACCGCGACCGGCGCGGTGAGGCTCGAGGCGCCGACGTCGATGTCATAATGCCACGCCAGCCCGAGCCGCCCGACATTGCCCGCATTGATCTGGTCGAGCGGGCTGAAATGCGTCGTGCCGGGGCCGTCGTAATCGGGCCAGTCGTCGCCATTCTCGCCCTTCGGGGCATGGCCACACCCGGCAAGCGCGAGCGCGACAAGCGAGGCCATCGCAAGACGCCATTTCATCATCCGCTCTCCTTTAGCCGCCGATCGTCCGGTCGCCCGGCCAGTAACGCTGGCGGAGCTGTTTCTTGTTGATCTTGCCCATCGCGTTGCGCCCGATATCGTCGACGAAATCGTAGCTGCGCGGGCATTTGAACCCGGCCAGCGCCTCACGGCAGAAACGATCGAGATCGCCCGCCGCCGGCGGATTGGCGGGATCGCGCGGGATGACGAGCGCCTTCACCTCCTCCCCCATCTCGCGATTGGGCGCGGCCAGCACCGCGACATCGGCGACCTCGGGGTGGCGGATCAGCACCTGCTCGGCCTCGGCCGGGTAGATGTTCACCCCGCCCGAAACGATCATGTCGGAGACGCGATCGGTGATGAACAGATAGCCCGCCGCATCGACATAGCCGACCTCGCCGAGCGTGAAGACCCCCGGCGCGATATGCGCGGCGGCGGTCTTTTCGGCATCGCCCTCATAGACGATCCCGCGCCCGGTGCTGTCGCGGAAATAGACCTGCCCCTCCTGATTGGGGCCAAGCTCCTTGCCGTCCTCGCCGATGATCACCGTGGTGTACGGCGGCAGCGCCTTGCCCACCGATCCCGGCCGTTCGAGCCATTCGGGCGAGGTGATGAAGGTGGTCGATCCCGCCTCGGTGCCGCCATAGGCCTCGACCAGCACCGGGCCGAACCAGTCGATCATCGCCTGCTTGACGTCGCGCGGGCAGGCCGCGCCGGTATGCGCAAGCCGCTGCATCGACGACACGTCATATTTCGCCTTCACCGCATCGGGCAGCGCGAGGAAGCGCTGGAAATGCGTCGGCACCATCACCGATCCGGCGACCTTATGGCGCTCGATCAGCGCCAGCGCGCGCTCGGCATCGAAATGCCCCATCACCACCAGCGCCGAGCCGGCGAACACGCTGCGCGCCATGCCGAGCGGGCCGGTATGATAGAGCGGCCCGACCGCGATGCCCGGCGAGGGCGTGCGCCGCGGCCGCACGATTTCGGCGAAATCGGCGACGGTGGCGGCCTCTGGGAAATATTGCGGCGGGGTCTGCGTCGCCTTGGGCTTGCCCGTCGTCCCCGAGGTATAATGAAGATGCGGCAGCGGCTTCACCGCGGCATCGGGGGCGCTGTCGGGAGCGGCAGCGAGCCACGCGTCCCAGGCGGCCACCCCGGGCTGCGCCGCACAGCGCCAGCCGACCACCGTCCTGAGCCCGACCGCCTCGGCCGCCGCGAGCCCGGTCGCCACCGTCTCCGGCCCGACGAACAGCACCGACGCGCCGGAATCGCGCAGGATATATTCAAGCTCGCCGGCGGTGAGGTGATAGCTCACCGGGACGGTCGAGACCCCGGCCTCGAGCCCGGCGACGTAGGCGATCACCGCCTCCGCACTGTTGGGCGCGAACACCGCGACGCGGCGCGTGGCATCCACCGCGCGCGCCATCGCATTGGCGGCGCGATTGAGCAGCGGATCGAGCTGGTTCCAGCTCAGTTCCACCCGCTCGTCGACCAGCGCGAGCGCGTCACGCTGATCGGGGGCGATCGAGAGCAGAGTCTGCGACATCATTGCGCTCCTGCGAATTCGGCGACCTTGAGCTTGCCGAGCTGCGACATGTGCACCTCGTCCGGCCCGTCGGCCATGCGCAGATAGCGCGCGGTGCCGAAGATCGTGGCGAGCGGATAATCGCGGCTGAAGCCGATCGCGCCGTGCACCTGCATCGCGCGATCGGCCACCGTCTGCGCCATGCGCGGCGCGACGATCTTGATCGCGCCGATCAGATCCTTCGCCGCCTTGTTGCCGACGCGATCCATCGCATCGGCCGCTTTCAGCGTCAGCAGCCGCGCCTGTTCGATCTCGCAGAAGGACAAAGCGATATCCTGTCGCACCGAGGATTGGTCGGCGAGCTTGCGCCCGAACGCGACGCGCTCATCGGCGCGGCGGCACATCAGCTCCAGCGCGCGCTGCGCCATGCCGACCAGCCGCATGCAATGATGAATGCGCCCCGGCCCGAGCCGGCCTTGCGCGATCTCGAACCCGCGCCCCTCGCCGAGCAATAGATTTTCCGCCGGCACGCGGACGTTGGTGAACTGGATCTCGCAATGCCCGCCCGGCGAGTGCAGCGCCTCCAGCACGTGCAGCGGGCGGATGATCTCGATCCCCGGGGTGCCGGCGGGGATGATGATCTGCGAATGCTGCTGGTGGCGCGGCTTATCCGCATTGGGGGTCTTGCCGAGCAGGATATAGACCTTGCAGCGCGGGTCCATCGCGCTGGAAATCCACCATTTGCGGCCGTTGATGACATAATCGTCGCCATCGCGGACGATCGTCGTTTCGATATTGGTCGCGTCGGACGAAGCAACCCCCGGCTCGGTCATCACATAGGCCGAGCGGATCTCGCCGTTGAGCAGCGGCTTGAGCCATTTCTCCTGCTGCTCGGGCGTGCCGTATTTGGCGAGGATTTCCATGTTCCCGGTATCGGGCGCGGCGCAGTTGAAATATTCCGACGCACCCAGCACGCGCCCCATCAGCTCGGCGAGCGGGGCATATTCGAGATTGGTCAGCCCCGGCGAGAAGGCGCCATATTCATGCGGCAGGAACAGGTTCCACAGCCCTTCCGCCCTGGCCTTGGCCTTGAGCGCATCGGTGCCCGGCCACGGCTGCCACAGGGTCGCCGGATCGTGGAGGAAATGATCGCGCTCCGCCTCGATCGGGAAGACATGCGCCTGCATGAACGCATCCACCCGTGCGCGCAGTTCCTGCACCTTGGGGCTGTACTGAAAATCCATCTTTCATCCTCTCCGGGAAATCGTGAATCAGAGCGTGACGCCGCCATCGACGACGAGCGTCTGGCCGCAGATGAAACCGGCCAGCGGCGAGGCGAGGAACAGCGCGACATTGGCCATGTCCTCGACCGTGCCGAACCGGCCGATCGGGATGCGCGAGAGCGCGGCGGCACGGCGCTCGGCGTGGTCCATCGTCACCTTGGTCATCTTGGTATCGACGAGGCTGGGGGCGATGCCGTTGACGCGAACCCCCGCCCCCGCCCAGGCCAGCCCGAGCGTGCGGACGAGCTGCACCGCCGCCGCCTTGGACGCGGCATAGGCCGGGTTGCCGAGCGTCGCCTTGAACGCGCCGATCGAGCTGACCACGATCACGCTGCCGCGCGCGGCGACGAGCGCATCGTGGAAGCGCTGCGAAATCTGCATCACGCTGGCGACATTGACCGCCAGCACCTTGTCGAACCCGTCGCGCTCGAATTCGGCACGCTTGTAGAGCACCATGCCCTGCGAATGGACCAGCACGTCGAGCCCGTCAGCGAATGGCGCGGGCGCAGCGGCGATCGCATCCGGATCGGCGACATCGACCTGCGTATAGCCGACGCCGGTCAGGTCCGATCCGGCGGCCG
>JAFKLV010000168.1:712-5983 GCA_017304125.1 Sphingomonadales bacterium | reverse complement strand
CGGTATTGCTCGGCTGGGGCGCGGGGCAGATCGCACGGCGGATCTGATAGCTTCGCCGACAAACCCTTACGCTAAATTTACCGCATCCCGCGCATGATCCGCCCAAATCCTAAAGGGTGGACCGACCAGATGACCGAAATGCCTGCCCCCGAAAGCTTCGCGGGGACGCTGCCCGCCGCCGCTTATGACGTGGAGCGCCACGCCGACCCGATCGGCATCGTCACCGAGATCACCGGCGCCTCGGGCCGGGTGATGTTCGATCTGGCGACGCTGTCCGGGCTCGCCGGCAACGACGATCCGGTCGCCGCCGCGAGCGGGCAGGTCGGCGGCCAGATCAAGGTGCAGGTCGATTCGCGCTGGCTGGTGGCGAGCGTCCGCGCGCTGCGGCTGCAGGATCTCGCCAGCGGGCAGGTCGAGGCGCAGATCGACTTCCTCGGCGAAGGCGACGAGGAGAAACTGACCGGCAAGCTCTATCGCTTCCGTCGCGGCGTGACCCGCTATCCGGTGCCGGGGGCAGAGGTCTATCCGGTGTCGCGCAGCGATTTGCGGCAGGTCTATTCGGCCGACGATCGCGCGCATATCGAGGTCGGCACGATCTATCCCACCACCGACGTGCGCGGCGCGCTCTATATCGACGCGATGCTCGGCAAGCATTTCGCATTGCTCGGCTCGACCGGTACCGGCAAATCGACCGCCGCGGCGCTGATCCTCCACCGCATCTGCGCTTATGCCCCGCACGGCCATGTCGTGATGATCGACCCGCACGGCGAATATGCCGCCGCGTTCAGCGACAATGGCGCGCTCTACGACGTCTCCAACCTGCAGATGCCGTACTGGCTGATGAACTTCGAGGAGCATTGCGAGGTGTTCCTCACCTCGGAAGGCGCCGATCGCCAGATGGATGCGGACATCCTCGCCAAATGCCTGCTCACCGCGCGCGCCAAGAGCCGCGTCGGGCAGAATATCCCCAAGCTGACGGTCGATGCCCCGGTGCCCTATCTGCTGAGCGACCTCACCGCGCAATTGCAGATCGAAATGGGCAAGATGGACAAGGCGAGCAGCAGCGCGCCCTTCTTGCGCATCAAATCCAAGATCGAGGAGATCAAGGCCGATCCGCGTTACGGCTTCATGTTCTCCGGGATGCTGGTGGGCGATACGATGGCGAGCTTCATCTCGCGCGTGTTCCGCCTGCCCGGCGACGGCAAGCCGATCTCGATCATCGACGTTTCGGGCGTGCCGAGCGACATCACCTCGGTCGTCGTCGCGGTGCTGAGCCGAATGGTGTTCGATTTCGCGATCTGGTCGCGCAACGAGCCCAAGCGCCCGGTACTATTGGTGTGCGAGGAAGCGCACCGCTACATCCCGTCCGATCGCGACGATGCCACCACGGTCTCGCGCATCCTCGGGCGGATCGCCAAGGAGGGGCGCAAATATGGCGTCGCGCTGGGGCTGATCACCCAGCGCCCGTCGGATCTGGCCGAAGGCGTGCTGTCGCAGTGCGGCACGATCATCTCGATGCGGCTCAACAACGATCGCGACCAGGCGTTCGTCCGCGCGGCGATGCCCGAAGGCGCGCGCGGCTTCCTCGATTCGATCCCCGCGCTCAGCAACCGCGAATGCATCATCTGCGGCGAAGGCGTCGGGATCCCGATCCGCGTCGCCTTCGATACGCTGGAGGAGGAACATCGCCCTGCCTCGGGCGATCCGTTGTTCTCCCAATTGTGGTCCGATGTCGGCCAGGAAGAGGAGATTATCGAGCGTACCGTCCAGAAATGGCGGATGCAGGGGAAGTAACGCCCGTCAAAAGCCCCTCCCCTTCAGGGGTGGGGCGTAATGATTACTTCTTGGGCGTGGCCAGCAGGTTCGCGACCTTGGCCTTGAACTCGCGCAGCGCCTTGCCCGAGAGTACCGCGACGCTCGACAGCGAGACCGAGCGCGGCTTGACCGACACGCCGTTCTTCCACACTTCCCAGTGCAGATGCGGGCCGGTCGACAGCCCGGTCGAGCCGACATAGCCGATCACCTCGCCGCGCGAGACGTGCTGGCCGGCGCGCACCGCAATGCGGCTCATATGGCCATAGCCCGTGGCGAGCCCGCCGGCATGCGACAGCTTGACGAAATTGCCATAGCCGCCGGCGCGCCCCGCCTCGGCCACCTTGCCGTCGGCCGCCGCACGGATCGGGGTGCCGCGCGGCGCGGCGATGTCCATCCCCTTGTGCATCCGCATGAAGCCGAGCAGCGGGTGGACGCGCATCCCGTAAGTCGAGGTGACGCGGCCCGCGACCGGCATCCCCATCGTGCCGTTGCGCCGGCTTTCAGCTTCCTTGGCGTCCCAGAATTGCGCGCCCTCGCCCCAGCGGACCAGTTCGACGCGGCGGCGGCCCTGATCGAGCCCGGCATATTGCAGCTGGCCGATCTGCACCTCGCCGGTCGCGGCGCGTGCCTGATCGGCGATGATGTCGAAGCGATCGTCGGCACGCACATCGCGGCCGATCGACATGCGCGAGGCGAGCGCCTTGATATAGGCCTCGACCAGCCGCGCCGGCGCGCCCGCTGCGCGCGCCGAGCGATAGAGGCTCGATCCGACGCGGCCGGTGATGCGCAACGGCGTGTGATCGATCGCGATCGGGTGGCGTTCCAGCGTCAGCCCGTCGCCGGCGCGGTTGACCGCTAGATTGAGATCGAATTTGGCGCGGAAGGCGAGCCGCTCCAGCGGGCGCGCGACGCGCTTGTCGACGCGGCGGCCGAGCGTCAGGTCGAGCATCGTGCCCGAGGGGATATCGCCCAGCGCGACCGCGCCGGCGACGAGCGACGCGGCCTTGGCGGCATCCTCACGGCCGACCCCGGCACGCTGCAAGGCGGCGCCGAGCCGGTCGCCGTCGCCCAGCGTCGCGGTCAGCTCGACGATCGGGCGTTCGGGGGTTTCGGCGAGCGGGCGGACCAGATCGTTCGCCGCCAGCCGCTTGCCGGTGCTGCCGCCGAGCCCGAGTGGGGCGATCGCCAGCGGTCGTGCCTCATCCCACGCCGCGCCACGCAGCGGCGGCGTGACATAGCCCGGGATCGCGCCGAGCCGCGGCCCGGACAGGATCGCGGCAGCGCATAGCAAGGAGCAGGTGGCGAGCCCGCGCCACCAGGTGAGCGAGCCGATCTCGGCCCCCAGATCGGGCACCCAGTCGACGTGCGAGAGATCGATACGCCGGCCGCGCGTCGCAGCGACCGCCGGAATCGCGGCGCGCCCGCCAAGACTCCCGGCCGAGCCGGTTCCGGCGCCGCCGGCCAGCTCAAGCCCAGGTGCTTCACGCAGAAACATGGCGAGAACGCCCCCCACAACCCGGCTCCAAAACCAGCCGTCACATCAAAGTCGTCGCCGGCCCCCCGGCACAGCTGCGAATCGTTGTGGCCCACGGATGCTAAAGTCAAATTAACCGGCGGAAACCGCGGCCTGTGTTGCGGCGGGGCGTTCGGGGGTCGGGATAAAGCGGCATAGGTGACAAGCCGGCGTTTCCCGGCTCCCATCGCCCCCCGGCCCTGTGCCGGGGTCCACCGCGAGGCAAAGGCTGGGCAAGCGGCTCCTGCGATAAGGCCGAAGGCTCCGTGGACCCCGGCACAAGGCCGGGGTGACGATGGTTGCCCAGGGGCGATCGTGTTGCCGGTCTCCGCCTGCCCCAGATAACGCCCATTGCGACAATGAAATAGCCGGCAGTTGCATCCGGGGCTCGCCGCGACGATGTAGGGTTCGTCATGCGCGCAACCGACCCCGCCCGCGTCACCGCGGTGCTCGGCCCCACCAACACCGGCAAGACCCATCTCGCGGTAGAGCGGATGGCAGCGCATTCGAGCGGGATGATCGGCTTCCCGCTGCGCCTGCTGGCGCGCGAAGTCTATGACCGCGTGGTCGCGATGAAGGGCGCCGATCGCGTCGCGCTGATCACCGGCGAGGAACGCATCGTCCCCAAGGATGCGCGCTGGTTCCTGTGCACCGCCGAAAGCATGCCGACCGACCGCGACACCGCCTTCGTCGCGCTGGACGAGGCGCAGCTCGGCGCGGATATGGAGCGCGGTCACGTCTTCACCGACCGGCTGCTCCACGCGCGCGGCCGCGAGGAGACGATGATCCTCGGCGCGGACAGTCTGCGCCCGGTGATCCGCCATCTCGTCCCACATGCCGAAATCATCGAGCGGCCGCGTTTCTCGACCCTGAGCTATGCCGGCGCGAAAAAGATCAGCCGGCTGCCGCGCCGCTCGGCGATCGTCGCCTTCTCCGCCGAGGAAGTCTATGCCGTGGCCGAGATGCTGCGCCGGCTGCGCGGCGGCGCGGCGGTGGTGATGGGGTCGCTCTCGCCGCGCACCCGCAACGCGCAGGTCGCGATGTTTCAGGCGGGCGAGGTCGATTATCTCGTGGCGACCGACGCGATCGGCATGGGGCTCAACATGGACGTGGCGCATGTCGCCTTCGCCGGGCTGCACAAGTTCGACGGGCGCCGCCGCCGCCGGCTGACGATCGCCGAAATGGCGCAGATCGCCGGACGCGCCGGGCGGCATCAGCGCGACGGCACGTTCGGCGCGCTGGTCGAGGAAGGCCCCGATGCCTTTCTTCCCGAGGAAGTGCTGGCGATCGAGGGGCATCGCTTCCCCGCGCTCGACTGGCTCTATTGGCGCGACGGGCGGCCCGACATGTCGACGCTGCCCGCGCTGATCGCCTCGCTCTCCGCGCCGCCCGACGACGAGAAGCTGCGCGCCGCGCCCGAGGCGATCGATCTCGCGGTGCTGCGCCGGCTGGCCGACGATCCGGCGATCGCCGCGCGGGCGAAGGGGCAGGTCGCGCGGCTGTGGGCGGCGTGCGGCATCCCCGATTTCCAGAAGCTCGGCGCCGATCTGCACGGGCGGTTCGTCGCCCGCGTATTCGGCTATCTCGCGGTCGGGCATATCCCGCACCAATGGTTCGCCGACGAGGTGGCGCGGCTCGATCGCGCCGACGGCGATGTCGAGACACTCGCCGGGCGGCTCGCCGCGATCCGCACCTGGGCCTATATCGCGCAACGCAGCGACTGGCTGGCCAATCCGGCGCATTGGGCGGCGCGCACGCAGGAGGTGGAGGAGCGACTGTCCGACGCGCTCCACGCCGGGCTGACCCAGCGCTTTGTCGACAAGCGCACCAGCGCGCTGGTGCGCAAGATCGGCGGTGGCGCCGCGCTCCCCGCGACGATCGACCCGTCGGGCGAGGTGACGATCGAAGGCCATTCGATCGGCCGGCTCGAGGGGCTCCGCTTC
>JAFKLV010000168.1:0-680 GCA_017304125.1 Sphingomonadales bacterium | reverse complement strand
TCCGCTTCGTCGTCGCGCCCGAGGCGCGCGCGGCGGACAAACGGCTGTTGCTCGCCACCGCCGAAAAGCGGCTGACCGCCGAACGCGCGCGACGCGCGGCAGCATTGGTTGCCGCGGGCGACGACGAACTGGCGATGCGCGACGGCGCAATCCGCTGGCAGGACCATATCGTGGCGCGGCTCAAGCCGGGGCGCTCGCTCGCCCGGCCCGATGCGGCGCTCGACGATGCGCTCGACTGCCTCGATCCACCGCAGCGCAACGCGATCCTCGCGCGCATCCGGCGCTGGATCGACGATGCGATCGCGCATGCCCTGCCCTCGCTCGCGCGGCTCTCCGCACTGGCGCGCGATGCGGGGGCCGGCCCGGCGTTGCGCAGCATCGCGGGTGCGCTCGAGGCCGGCGCCGGTTTCGCCGCGCGGCTGCCGCTGCGCGACAGCGTCGAGGCGCTCACCCCCGCCGATCGCCAGCGGCTGCGCAAGGCCGGCGTGACGATCGGCGCGCTCGACCTGTTCGACGCGCGATTGCTCAAGCCGCGCGCGCAGCCGTGGCGCGTCGCATTGCTCGGCGCGCGCGGCGATGCGCCGCCGGCGCCACCGTCGGGCGCGACCGCGGTGCCGCGCGACACGCCGGGCGCCACCGCGGTGATGGGCTATCGCGCGCTGGCGATGCAGGCGGTGCGG
>JAFKLV010000167.1 GCA_017304125.1 Sphingomonadales bacterium | reverse complement strand
GAGAAGGCAGGGTTCATCAAGCGCCGCGTCGCGCTCGTCGAGCGGAAGAAGGTCGGGCTGAACGCGCAGATTTTCGCGCAGGTGAAGCTCAATGCGCACGGGCGCGCCAATCTCGACGAATTTTCTGCCGCGATCCGGGACTTTGACGAAGTATTGGAATGCTATGTCCTGATGGGATCGGTCGATTTCATGCTCCGCATCGTGACGGCCGATATCGAAGCCTATGAACGCTTCTTCTTCGAAAAGCTTTCGCAGGTGCCGGGGATCCAGGAAGTCAATTCGGTGGTCGCGCTGTCCGAGATAAAATATACGACATCGCTGCCGATCTGAGTGTCTGTGCCGGCGTCCGCTTAAAGCTTCACGTTGAAATTGACCGCGACGACGTGGTTCATGACATTGGGGCCGCGTCTGGCGATAAACTGGTTGAGATAGCCGGGCTCGAGCCGAACCTTGCCGGCCAGCGGAAGGTTGACGCCGACGAACGTCCGCGTCTGGTCGAAGCCGGCGCGGGCGCCCCAATTGGTATCGTTCAAGCCAAAGAAGGTTTCGTTCCAGACCACCGCATTGACCTTGCTCGTGGCATGGAACGGCGCCTCGATCCGCGCCTGCTGGCGGATGCGCCAACCGGTCCCGCCGTTATTGGTGAAGCGCTGTTCGAGGCGGGTGCGCCCGGTCACGCGCAGGCCGCCGTCCTTATGCGCGATCGTATAGCCGATCTGCTCCCAGATACGGTGCTCGTTGGTCGTCTGCCCGGTTTCGGGGTCGTGGCGAAAGAAGAGATAACCCGCGGTCAGCGTCAGGCTGGGGCGAAGCTTATAGGTCAGACTTGGCCGCACCAGAAGCTGCGTCAGGCCGGTCAGGCTGTCGTCAACTCTGGTATGCAGTTCGAGCGTGGCATCGAACCGCTCCGACAATGTTTTGACGGTATTGACGGCAAGCCACGCCTGACTGTTGTGGTCGGTGTCGGCGCAGGCCGGTGCGGCGGTGAGTGCGGCGCAGGCGGACGCCGCGATCATCAGAGTCTTTCGCACCGGGTCAGCCTTTGCGAACGCGCAAAGCGCTTCGGGCATCAATCGCGAAGTCGCTGTCGGCGCGATAAAGGCAAATTAAACGGATCGTGCAGTCAGGGTAATTCACGACATGGCTCGCGTTTGGATAGTTGATTAAGTTATGACGAAGATGAGTTTGAAAGATAGCTGGAAATATGGAGGCTTATTGCGGAATCTGAGCAGTTTGTGCCCATATAAACATTAAGTGTTTCTAAATGTTTCTGAATTGTAATTTAATATACACAGCAAGAATCTGGTTTATTACTTGAACTGTAACATAAATGACATCGAACGCACCTAGAGGGCGCCCCTGAAGGCCAACGTCATTGGTCGACACGGGGAAAGAGAAATGCGGGTAATTATGAGCCTGCGCGCTCAGCTGTTGCTGGGCGGCGCATTGCTGGCGGCTGTGGCTTCGCCGGCCATGGCGGCGAGTGAAGCGGCGCCGGTTGCCGAGCCGGCCAGCGACAGTCAGGGTCTCGTCGATATCGTCGTCACCGCGACCAAGCGCGAGACCAACCTCCAGACGACGCCGATCTCGATGAGCGTCGTCAACACCACGATGATCAAGGATCGCCACGTCCAGAGCCTGTTCGATCTGGCCGACGGCGGCGTTCCCTCGCTCCGCGTCACCACCTTCGAGGCGCGTCAGTCGGCGCTGACCATCGGCATCCGCGGTATCGTGCCGCTCGACGCCAACCAGCCCGCGCGCGAACAGGGCGTCGGCGTCTATATCGACGGCGTGTATCTCGGCCGCCAGCACGGCCTGAACGCGGCGCTGTTCGACGTCGAGCGCGTCGAGGTGCTGAAGGGGCCGCAGGGCACGTTGTTCGGCCGCAATACCGAGGGTGGCGCGCTCTCGATCGTCACCAAGGCGCCGACCGGCGAATTCGGCGGGCGCATCGAGGGCGGCTTCGGCAATCTCGGTGCCTATAGCGGCGCGGCGCATATCGATCTGCCCGAATATCAGAATGTCTCGATCAAGATCGACGCGGTGAAGCAATATCAGGGGCCGACGACGAAGAACCCGATGCCCGGCCAGACCGGCTGGGGCTATTATGATCGTCAGGGCGGCCGCATCGCCGTCCGCTGGCAGCCGACGGCCAATATCACCAACGACTTTTCCTTCGACGTTGCGCAGGACAAGAATTCGCCGTTCTACAGCCAGTTGCTGAAGTATAATCCTTATGGTTGCGCCCCCGGCCCGCAGGCCGCCGCGCCCAATTGCGTGCTGCCCGGCACCAATTATTCGACCCTTACCGGCACCTTGCGCCCGATCGGCCCCGGCGTCGTGATCAACGGCGATACGCTGATGCGCACCGCCGATATCGGCGTGCCGCAGCAGCCCAGCGTCGACAAGACGCACGGCTTCACCAACAGCTTCAAATGGAAGCTGGCGCCGGAACTGGAAATCCGCTCGATCACCGCATGGCGCGGGGTCGATGTCGCGCAATGGGATAATGCTGGTGGCGCGCACCGTCCGCCGGTGCTCGCGATCGATCGCAACCCGGTCACCGGGCTGTTCCCCACCACCGTTCCGTTCAGCCGCTACAGCCTGGCGAATTTGCGCCAGCGCCAGTTCAGCCAGGAATTGCAGGCGGTCGGCTCGATCAGCAGCGTCGATTATGTCGCGGGGCTATTCTATTTCAACGAACATGTGAGCGACGACGCTGCCACCCCCAATTCCAATCTGTGGAACGTCAATCCGAACACCGGCGCGGTCACCGGCTATTCGGTCAATCCGGTGGTGTTCACCAATCCGTTCGCCAATATCGACCGCGCGTCGGAAGTCTGGTCGAAAAGCTATGCGGTCTACGGTCAGGCGACCTGGCATGCGACCGATACGCTGCACCTCACCGTCGGCGGCCGCTACACGCATGACAAGAAGAAGGGCGTGCTGCGCGTCGCCAGCGGCGTCAATTATGATGCCAATCCGGCGCAGGCCGCGCTACGCGGCTACCGCCCGCTCGATCGCAGCTGGAACCGGTTCAACCCGATGGTCATCTTGGCCTATGACGTGAATGCCGACGTCCACGTCTTCGCCAAATATGCCACCGGCTATCGCGCCGGCGGCGCCAGCTCGCGCACGATCAACTATCAGCCGTTCAATCCCGAGGATGTGAAATCCTATGAAGTCGGGCTGAAGGCGGATTTCTGGAACCGCCGCGCGCGCTTCAACCTGACCGGCTATATCATGGACCGCAAGGACAGCCAGGTCGACATCAACAGCTTCCTGTATCTTGGCTCCAGCACCTATAATAATCTGGAGACGATCAACCTGCCCGGCAACGCCAAGATCCGCGGGATCGAAGCGGATCTGACGGTGCATCCGATCGACGGGCTGACGCTCAACGCCAGCTATGCTTATACTTATACCAAGCTGCCGCTGACGCCGATCACCTACACTGCGCGCAATGCCGCCGGTGCGGTGACCGATCAGACCACCGTCATGCAGCAATTCTATATCGTGTTCACCCCGCGCAACGCGGCGAGCGGCGCGATCGATTATGCCGTGCCGATCGGCGGCGGCGATACCAAGCTGCGCTTCCACCTTGACGGCAATTATGCGCAGTCGACGCAGACCTTCGACGCTTATGCCACGCGCAACGACGCCTCTTTGGTGTTCAACGGCCGTATCTCGCTGGCGGATATCGAGATGAGCGGCGGCGGGCAGAAGCTGACCATCGGCCTGTGGGGGCGCAATCTGTTCAACACGCAATATGTCTATCGTCGTGACCCGACGCAGGCGCTGCCGGGGGCACCGACCTCGACCAATGTGCGCTCGGGCAGCATCGGCAACGTGCTGGGCGAATACGGCAATTTCAACATGCCGCGGACCTATGGCGTGGATGCGTCGTTCAGCTTCTGATCGGGTGCGTGACGGGGGCGGCGCTCCGGCGTCGTCCCCGTCTCGTCGATGAGGGAAAAGGGGATCATTGGCCGACCGTTCGGACAAGATGAAGTCTAACCCGGGAGAGAGGATGCAGGTGGATTTCCATCCCTCGGATCGCGCACGGCTGTGCCGATCGAGCGCGACAATTCGATCGGACGTGGATCATGCGGCCAGCGAATTGATCGGCGAGGGCGCGCTGTTCAAAATGGTCCGCGCGGCGCTCAACGATCCCGATGATGAGATCTGGCGCTATTCGCTGCGGATCAACGATTTGATTCTGGTGGGCGGCGAGATCAGATCGCTCGCGGCGGTCGTGCCGGGGGATTCCGCTGAGGCGGCCGACGAAGGCGAGACCGGGCATTAGCGCCGGTGAGGCCGCCGCGAAGCGCGGCGGCCTTGAGGAGTGAAAGCGGTGTCTTTCGTTCAGGCAGCGAGCCGGGCGATTTCGGCGTGCGCCGCGGTCAGCGCCTGATTGCGCTGCTCCTCGCCGATCGCGATGCCCTCGGCGCGGACGAAGGTGACGTCGGTGATGCCGAAAAAGCTGAACACCGCGCGGAGATATTTTTCCTGATAGTCGAACGCGGCCATCACCGTATCGCCGCTATAGACCCCGCCGCGCGACGAGGCGACGATGACCTTCTTGCCGCCGGCAAGGCCCTCGGGCCCGTTCGCGGTATAGCGGAACGTCTTGCCCGCAACCGCCAGCCGGTCGATCCACGCCTTGAGCTGGCTCGGGATGCCGAAATTGTACATCGGCGCGCCGACCACCACGATATCCGCGGCAAGGAAGGCATCGAGCGCCGCTGCGCCGGCGGCGACATCATCGGCGAGCGCCGCGCTTTCGGGAACGACGCCCTGACCGGTGGCGAGATGCAGCCCGGTGAGATGGCCGATCGCATCGGTCGCGAGGTCGAGGCGGGTCACCTCGAGCCCGGGGTGGGCGGCGCGCTCGGCGGTCACGATCGCCTCGGAAAGCTGGCGGCTCACCGACGCCGGGCCGAGGATGCTCGAATCAACATGTAGAAGTTTCATTGTCCGGTTCCCTTTCGTGGGGCTTGGGTCTCGATGACGGACAATTGGGGGTGGCAGCATCATCGCAACAGGCTATATTATCAGATACAATCCATCTGGATTATCGATATATGCTTGAGGCGATCACGCTCGATCAGATGCGCACGCTCGTGGCGGCGGCCGATGAGGGCAGTTTCTCGGCGGCGGCGCGACGGCTGGGGCGGGCGCAGTCGGTGGTCAGCCAGACGATTTCGGGGCTGGAACTGCGGCTCAAGGTGCCTTTGTTCGAGCGGGGGTCAACGAGGCGCGCGCGGTGCTGCGGCAGGCCGATCAGTTCAAGGCGCGGGCGCGCGATCTGGCGAGCGGGGTCGAGCCCGAATTGTCGATCGCGCTCGACGTGATGTTCCCGCTCGAACTGTTCACCGCCGCGGTCGCCGAGTTCGGGCAGATGTTTCCCGATACCGCGCTGCGCGTTTACGTCGAAAATCTCGGCGCGGTGATCCAGCCGGTGCTCGATCGACGCTGTTCGTTCGCGGTATCGGGCACGCTGCCGCTGTTCCCGCCCGAACTGGCGCGCGAACGACTGGTGGCGATCCGCCTGATCCCGGTCGCCGCGCCCGGTCACCCGCTGGCGCAGCTCGCTGGCCCCTTGTCGCGCGAGCAGCTCGCCGATCATGTCCAGCTGGTGCTGACCGACCGTTCGGTCTTGTCCGAGGGCAAGAATTTCGGGGTGTTCGCCGAGCGCGTCTGGCGGCTCGCCGATCTCGGCGCGAAGCACGCCTTCCTGCGTGCGGGGCTGGGCTGGGGCAGCATGCCGGTGCCGATGGTTTACGCCGATCTCGCCGCCGGGCGGCTGGTCGAGCTCGATGTCGCGCGCGATATCTGGCCCGAGGGCGATCAACTCGCGATGTTCGCGCTCCACCGCCACGATGCGCCGCCCGGCCCGGCGGGGCGCTGGCTGATCGAGCGGCTGCACGATCGCGTGCAGCAATGCCCGGCCGAGGCGAAGGGTGCGCCGGCGGGACGTTTCATCGTGACGTGATCGTGCGCGGCTCGCAGATAGATGTTGATTGAGAAGGACGAGAATATGCGGATCGGCATCATCGGGGCCGGGGCGATCGGTGGGTGGATCGGGGTGCGGCTGGCGCAGCGCGGTCATGATATTGCGGTGCTCGCGCGCGGCGAGACGCTTGCCGCGCTGCGCACGCACGGCTGGCGGCTCGATATCGGCGGCGAAACGCTGACCGCGCGGGTCGCCGCATCGGACGATCCGGCGGCGCTGGGCGTGCAGGATGTCGTGCTGATCTCGCTCAAGGGGCCGGCGCTGCCGGCGGTCGCGCCGCGCATCGCGCCGATGATCGGCGCGGAGACATTGGTGGTGCCGATGATGAACGGCGTGCCGTGGTGGTTCCTGCTCGGCGGCGCGGGGGATGTCGCGCCGACCGCGCTGCGATCGGTCGACCCGGATGGCGCGATCGCCGCCGCGCTGCCTTATGACCGCGTGATCGGCACTGTCGTCCACGCCTCGGCGGCGGCGATCGGCCCCGGCCATATCATGCACAAGGCGGGCAATGGGGTGATCTTCGGCGAGCCCGCCGGCGGCAGCGGCGCGCGCGTCGCGCGGCTGTGCGCGATGGTCGAGGATGCCGGCTTCGCAGTCACCCACAGCGACCGCATCCGCTACGAAATCTGGTACAAATTGTGGGGCAATATGACGATGAACCCGATTTCGGCGATCACCGGCGCGACCTGCGACAAGATCCTCGACGATCCGCTCGTCGCCGGCCTGACGTTAGGCGTCATGGCCGAGGCGCAGGCGATCGGCGCGCGTATCGGCTGCCCGATCGCCGAGCGCGGCGAGGATCGCATGGCGGTCACGCGGCAATTGGGCGCGTTTAAGACCTCGATGCTGCAGGATGCCGAAGCCGGCCGGCCGATCGAGATCGATCAATTATTGTCCGCCCCGCGTGAGATCGCCGCGACGCTTGGCATGGCGACGCCGATGCTCGACGCGCTTACCGGGATGGTTCGGCTGTTCGGGCGGCAGCATGGACTGTATCCCGCCTGACCGCGTTGCGCGCAGGCGCCGCGCCCGGTGACGGCAAGCCCAGCCGCCCGAGCGGATTGCCGACCAGCCCGCTGACCAGCGCGGCCTGGATCAGCGTCGCGGGCCACAGCGTCGATAGCGGGCCGACCAGTCGATCGCGCAGGAACGGCAGCACGCGGCTGTCGGATTGATAGACCGGGGTGAACAGCCCGGTGAGCGCCTGATACAGCCGCACGTGGCGCCGCCGCAGCGCAACCGCGCGCGGCAGCGCGGCGGCCAGATCGTGCGTCTCGCGCATCGCGCGCGCCAGTGCGTAGGCGTCGAGCAGCGCCATATTGGCGCCCTGCCCCAGCTGCGGGCTGGCCGAATGCCACGCGTCGCCGAGATGGATCAAACCGCGCGCGGCCGGCGCAGGCAGGGTGCGATGCGCATAGCGCGCGAAGGTGATCTGGTCCGCGGAGCGGATCTGGTCGAGCAGCGCTTGTGTCGCCGGCCAAAGTGTGGCGACCTCGGCTTTCCACTGGTCAAGCCCGGCGTCGCGCCACGCCTCGAGACGATCGGCGCGCAGCGACCAGAAGAACGCGGTCTGCTGCCCATCGCTGCCCGGAAAGCGCCCGATCGGCAGCACGCCCGCCATGACGCTTGCGCGGTGATAGCGTTGTTCGAGCGCGGCAGGATCGAAGCCCGCGTCTGCCGGCCAGTCGAGCGTCGCCCATAATGCGCCATAAGCAAGCTCGCGACCGCACGGCGGCGCCAGCGGGGTGCGGGTGCCGAGCGCATCGACCACCAGATCGAACGGCCCTGCGCTGGCGCCGTTTTCCAGCACGAGCCGTCGGCGATCCCCCGCAACGCTGTCGCTGCCGATGATCGTCGAGCCGGTCTCGATCGCAATCCCCTCATGCGCGACCGCCTGATGCAGCAGCGCGAACAGCGTGGCGCGGTGGACGCCGATGCCGAAGCCGGCGCGCGGCCCCAGGGCGGCGTAACGCACGTCGAGCACGGTGCGACCGCTGGCGCTGGCTTCCCCGCGCAGCCGATCGATCCGCGCGCCATGATCGAGCAGCGCATCGGCG
>JAFKLV010000166.1:5364-8884 GCA_017304125.1 Sphingomonadales bacterium | reverse complement strand
TGGCCGGCGGATTGCCGATGCACTGGTCGCGCCTGCCCGATTTCGTGCCCGCCGGGCTGATCCTCGCGCTGGCCCCGGCGCTCGGCCGTCACACCGCGGAGCTGGTGGCGGTCATCGCCTGGCCGACGCTGCTGTTCGCCGCGGCGCTGTTCCTCGCCGCACGCATCACCCGCTGGCTGGCGCCGGAGACGGGGCGCGAGGCGGTGATCGTCATGGCGCTGGCCTATCCCGCGACGACGACCTTCCTGCCGGGCCGGATCGATCATCACAATTTCCAGATCGTGCTGCTGCTCGCCACATTGCTCGCGCTGGTCCGCCCGGGGAGCTGGCGCAGCGGCGCGCTCGCCGGCGTCGCCGCGGTGGCGAGCGTCGCGATCGGGCTGGAGATGCTGCCGCTGCTCGTCGCGGCGGGGGCGTGGCTGGCGATCGCGTGGATTCGCCTGCGCCCCGACGCCGATCGCCGGATGCAGGGCTATGCCGTCGCGCTCGCCGGCGGGCTGATCGTCGCCGGACTCACGCTGCGATCGGCGCAATGGGGCTATCCGGCGTGCGACGCCTTCACCGCGATCTTCTTCCGCGCCGCGATCGCGGCGACCGGCGCCGTGGCAGGCATCGCTCTGTGCGCGCGCCTCGCCACCGCCTCGTCGTCGCGCGCGCTGATCGCCGTCGCCTGCGGCGGCATCGCCACCGCCGGCGCGATCGGCGTCGCGCCGCAATGCCTTTCGCCCTACGGCACGATCGATCCGGTGCTTGCGCATCTGTGGCTCAGCCGGGTCGGCGAAGCGCAACCGCTCGCCCACGCCCCGCTCGCCACGATCATCGGACAGGCCGGGCTGATGCTGGCAGGGATCGCCGCGACCGCGTGGCACTGGCACCGCACGCGTGACGCGCGCTGGTCGGCGGCGCTGCTGCTGCTGCTCGCCGCTCTGGGGGTGACCGCGCTGCAGATGCGTGGTGCCCATCTCGGCGCGCCGCTCGCGGTGCCGGCGCTGGCCGCCGCGATCGGCGTGGCGCGGCGACGCGGCGCGCTATGGGCGCTGGCGATCTGGCCCGCGGCGGCCGGCATCGTCTATCCGCTCGCGGCACAGGCGCTCCCGCCGACCAGCCACGCCCCCGCGGATGCCGCGCCGCCCGCGCTTTCCTGCACCACCCCCGAGGCGCTCGCGGCGATCGCCGCGCTGCCGCCGGGAACGATCATGGCCCCGCTCGATCCCGGCCCGTACATCCTCGCCGCGAGCCGGCATCGCATCATCGCCGCGCCCTATCACCGCAACAATGCGGGCAACCGCGCGAGCTATGATTTCTTCCTCGGCTCGCCCGCCGCAGCACACAGCATCGCGCGCGGCTGGCACGCCGATTATGTGCTGTTGTGCGGCGACAGCTTCACCGAACTGGCGCCGAACGAACAGCCCGCGGATGCGATGCTCGCACGGCTGCGCGATGGCCGTACCCCGGCGTGGCTCGCGCCGGTCGCGACGCGATCGGCCGCCGTCCATATCTGGCGATTCCGCTAATGCCGCCACATGGCGCCGCGGCCCGGCGACGCTGGTGGACCAGTGCGGCCTTCGCCTGGGCCTGCATCCTCTTGTCCTGCGTCCCCTTGCTCTGGCCGGCGATCCCGCCGCTGGTCGATCTGCCGGGGCATATCGGGCGCTATCACATCGCGATCGATCTGCCGCGCTCCCCCGATCTCCAGCGCCATTGGGATTATCACTGGGCGCTGATCGGCAATCTCGGGGTAGATCTGCTGGTCTATCCGCTCGGCAAGCTATGGGGCGTCGAACTGGCGACCAAGCTCGTCACGCTGGCGATCCCGGCCCTGTTCGTCGCCGGGCTGATCCGTCTGTCGCGCGCCGCGACCGGCACGCTGTCGCCCGCCGCCGCGCTTGCCTTTCCGCTGGCCTATGGCATTCCGTTTCAGTTCGGCTTCGTCAATTTCATGCTGGCGGCGGCGCTCGCGCTGCATGCGCTGGCCAGCTGGATCCGGCTCGCCGACCGGCCGGTGCTGCGCGCGCTGATCTTCATTCCCGTCTCGTGCCTGTTGTGGGTGACGCATAGCTTCGGCTGGGGATTGTTCGGGCTGCTCGCCTTCACCGCCGATGTGATGCGCTGGCGATCGCGCGGCTGGTGGTGGGCGAGCGCGCGGGCGGCGCTGATGTGCATCCCGCTGTCGCTTCCGCTGATCGCGATGCTGACCGGCGCGGCCGGCCCGGACCATTCGATCTCTTACGATTGGGCGTTGAAGCTCGTCTGGCTCGCCGCGCTGCTGCGCGAACGCTGGCAAATCTATGATCTGGCCTGCGCCACCGGCCTGTTTTTCTTCTTCTGGGTGGCGGTGCGCAATCGCGCGGCGTTTCGCTTCGATCCGTTGCTCGGCGCGCTCGCTGTGGTCAGCCTGGCGACCTACCTTGCGTTGCCGCGGCTGCTGCTCGGCGGCGCTTATGTCGATATGCGGATGGCCGGGATCGCGATCGCGATCGCGCTGCTGGCGGTGCAACCGCGCCCCGGTGCCCCGGACCGGCTGGCCCCCCGCCTCGCGCTGATCGCGACCGGCTTCTTCCTGTTGCGCACCGCCACCAGCACCGCAGCGATGCTGTTGTTCGCCGCGACCCAGCAAAGCGCGCTGGCCGCCGTCGCGCATATCCCGCGCGGCGCGGGCGTGCTGGTGCTGGTCAACGAGCCATGCATCCAATGGCATTCGGACCGGCTCGGCCATCTCGACGGGATCGCGGTCGCGCGGCGCGACGCGTTCGTCAACGGCCTGTGGGCGCTGCCGGGGCAGCAATTGGTCACCCCGCGCCACCCGCAGGCGGCGCCCTATCTCACCGATCCGTCGCAACTGGTCTATCCCGCGCCGTGCGAAAGCCGCACCACCGATTTCGCCACCGCGATCCGCGATTTCGATCGCGGCACCTTCAATTACGTCTGGACGATGGGCTTCGCCGCGCAGCCGCGGCTGGCGCGCGACGTGGCGCTGATCTGGTCGAACGACCGCTCCGCGCTGTATCGCGTTGCACCGCAACGGCGCTGATTTTCGCGTCGGACCGAGGACAACCGCCCCCCACGCCATTGTCCCGGCGGCGTTTGCCCCCTAGAAACGCCCGCGAGATGATGGGGGACACACCTGACGACCCGCCGCGCTGGTGGCAAACCCGCTGGTTCGTGGCGGCCGCAGCATTGGTTGCGATCGTACCGCTGATCTGGCCGCAAATTCCGCCGCTGGTCGACCTGCCGGGGCATATGGGGCGCTATCGGGTCCAGCTGTCGCTCGAGAATGCGCCGTGGCTCACCCAATGGTATAATTTCCGCTGGTCGCTGATCGGCAACCTCGGCATCGATCTGCTGATCGTTCCCTTCGCCAAGCTGTTCGGGCTCGAGCTGGGGGTGAAGCTGATCGTCATGGCGATCCCCGCGCTCACCGTCGCGGGGCTGTTGTGGATCGCGCGCGAGGTGCACGGCCGCATCCCGCCGACCGCGCTGTTCGCGCTGCCGCTCGCTTATTGCTATCCGTTCCAGTTCG
>JAFKLV010000166.1:0-5308 GCA_017304125.1 Sphingomonadales bacterium | reverse complement strand
AGTTCGGCTTCGCAAATTTCGCGCTGTCGATGGCGATTGCCTTGTGCCTGTTCGCCTTGTGGCTCCGGCTCGGGCGGCTGCGGCGGTTCCGGCTGCGCGCGGCGATCTTCATCCCCGCCTCGTGCCTGTTGTGGCTGTGCCATACCTTCGGCTGGGGCGTGCTCGGCGTGCTCGCTTTCTCGGCCGAGATGATCCGCGAGCATGATCGCCGCAAGGATGCCGGATCGGGCCATTGGGTCGCCAGCTGGTTCCGCGCCGGGCTGCATTGCATCCCGCTGGCGCTGCCGATGCTGATGATGGTCCTGTGGCGCTCAGGCGATCATGTCACCGGTCAGACCACCGACTGGTTCGACTGGCACGCCAAGACACAATGGCTACTTATGGTACTGCGCGACCGCTGGCTGGCCTGGGACGTCGCGGGCGCCGCCTTGCTCTATCTCCTGCTGCTCAAGGGGATGCGCGATCCGGCGATCGAATATTCGCGCAACCTCGCGCTGTCGGCGCTGTTCCTCACCGCGGTGTTCCTGCTGCTGCCGCGGATCGTGTTCGGCTCGGCCTATGCCGATATGCGGCTCGCGCCTTATGTCATCGCGATCGCGGTGATCGCGATCCGCCCGCGCCGCACCATGTCGCTGCGCCACGCCGGGGTGCTCGCCGCGCTGGGCCTCGCCTTTTTCCTCGCGCGGATGGGCGGGACGACGATCAGCTATTGGATGTTCGCGCAGGATTATCGCACCGAGCTGGCCGCGCTCGACAAGCTGCCGGTCGGCGCGCGGGTGGTGAGCTTCGTCGGCTATAATTGCCGCAACGACTGGCGGATGTCGCGGCTCGAACATCTCCCCGCGCTCGCGCTGGAGCGGAAGCTCGCCTACACCAACGATCAATGGTCGATGGCCGGGGCGCAATTGCTCACCGCGCGCTATGTGGTCGCCGGCGCCTTCGCGCACGATCCGTCGCAGATCACCACCACGCGCTGGTGCCTGCGCGAATGGTGGAAGCCGATCGGCTATTCCATGGCGCGCTTCCCACGCGACGCCTTCGACTATGTCTGGCTGATCCGCACCGCGCCATTCGACCCGAGCTACGCCAGCGATCTCGTGCCGGTCTGGCGCTCCGCCGACGGGACGAGCGCGCTGCTCAAGGTCGATCATAGCAAGCCAGCGCCCGATATCGCGGACAGCGAGTTGATCCCCAAACGATTGCTCGAACTGCGCGACCTGATCCGCCGCAAACGCGCAGCTGAGGCGGCGGCGGCCGAGAAGACGAAGCCGGCCGCTAACCCCTCTTGAACGGCGTCATCTGGCTGAGGAACGCACGATCCTGCTCGATCGCCTCGCGTTCGCGCTCGAGGAAATCGGCCACCGCGCGGCGGAAACCGGGGTCGGGCAGATAATGCGCTGAAAAGGTTGCCACCGGGGCATAGCCGCGCGCCAGTTTATGCTCGCCCTGCGCCCCGGCCTCGACCGTCGCGAGCCCGCGCGCGATCGCCGCATCGATCGCCTGATAATAGCATAATTCGAAATGGAGGAAGGGCACTTCCTCGATACAGCCCCAATAGCGGCCGTAGATCGCGTCATCCCCGATCAGGTTGAGCGCGCCCGCGATCGGCTGCCCATCGCGCTCGGCGAGGATCAGCAGCACGCGATTGCCCATCTTCTCGCCGAGCAGCGGAAAGAAGCCGCGTGTCAGATAGGGGCGGCCCCATTTGCGGCTGCCGGTATCCTGGTAGAATCCCCAAAAGGCATCCCATTCGCGCTCGCCGATCTCGGCCCCGACGAGGTGGCGGATCGTCAGCCCCGCCACCGCCGCCGCGCGCTCCTTGCGGATCGCCTTGCGCTTGCGGCTGGATAGCTGGGCGAGGAAATCGTCGAAGCCGGCATAGCCTTGATTGCGCCAATGATATTGCGTGCCCTGTCGGATCAGCCACCCCGCGGCCTCGAACAGCGGCACCTGATCGGGCGCGATAAACGTGGCATGGGCGGAGGACAGCTGGTGCCGGTCGGTCACCGCCTCCAGCGCGGCGATCAGCGCCGGCGCCGCCGCGGCATCGCGTAGCAACAATCGCGGCCCCGGCACCGGGGTGAAGGGCGCGGCAATCTGAAGCTTGGGATAATAGCGCCCGCCGGCGCGCTCCCACGCATCGGCCCAGGCGTGATCGAAGACATATTCGCCCTGGCTGTGGCTCTTGGCATAGCTTGGCGCGATGCCCAGCGGGTGCCCGTCGGCGCCATCGACCACCACCGGCAGCGGCTGCCATCCGCTGCGCGCGTCGACGCTGCCCGATTCCTCCAGCGCGGAGAGGAAAGCGTGGCCGACGAACGGATTGCCCGTTCCGGCACACGCATTCCAATCCGCCGCCGGGATCGCGGAGACACCCTCCACCATGCGCGCGGTGATGGTGCTCATTGCGGAGACATGGGGGGAAAAGTCATCCCGCCCAATTTAGGAGATACGCGCGCGCGCTCAAGACGCGAGCGGCGACTCCCCGACTTCGACGATCGCATCGACCTCGACCGCCGCGCCGAGCGGCAGCACCGGCACGCCGACCGCCGAGCGGGCATGCTTGCCGGCATCGCCGAACAGCGCGACCATCAGCTCGCTGGCGCCATTGGCGACCTTCGGCTGATCGGTGAAATCGCCGTGCGAATTGATGAACACGCCGAGCTTCACGATCCGCTTCACGCGCCCGAGGTCGCCGATCGCGGCTTTCACCTGCGCGACGAGCATCAGCGCACAACGCTGCGCGGCATCCTGCCCGTCCTCGACGCTGAGGCCCTCGCCGAGCCGGCCGGTGACGACCTTGCCGTCCTTGAACGGCAATTGCCCGGAAATGTGCAGCAGATTGCCCGCCAGCACCGCCGGGACATAGGCGGCGACCGGCGCCGCGGCTTCGGGAAGGGAAAGGCCGAGCTCGGCCAGCTTGCGATCGATACGTTCGGTCATGCCGCAAGCTTCACCACGCGAGCACAGAGTCGGTCAATCCCCGGAACGTCACCCCGGCGCAACGCCGCGAAGACCGTTCAGTCGTGCGCAGGAACCCCGGCGGCGAAGCGCGCCGCGATCCACGCCTCCGCCTCGCGCCAGTCGTCGATCCGTGCATGTGCCTGCGGCGCCGGCGGCACGCCGGGGGCCAGCGTCGGCTCGGAGACCATATGCAGCCGGTGGACGCGCGGCGCATGTTCGGCGACCGATGCGTGATGGTGCGGCAGATCGTCGACGAACACGGTCACCGGATCGCCATGTTCCGCCACCAGCCGCGCGACCGGGCCGCCCTTCCCGCCCTGATTGCATTCGACGCGATGCGCGATCCCGAATGCGGCGAGCTGCGCGATGCGGGGCGCACGGCAATCGTCCGCCAGATTGGTGAGAATCACGATATCGGCGTGCGCGGCGAGCGCCGCCAGCGCCTCGCGAGCATACGGCACGAGCGTCTGGCGCTGCATCTCGGCCGGGAAGAAGCCGGTGATGAAACCCAGCATCTCCTCGCGCGTCACCGGCGTATCGGAACTGCGCCGCCGCATGTTGCGCGCCAGCTCCCACGAGCGCGGCTCGAAATCGATATCGTGCGCCTCGCCCAGCCACACCCCGAAATGCCGCACCATATGCAGCAGCACCTCGTCGCAATCGCAGATCAGCAGCGGCCGCGCCATCATGCCGCCTCCAGCGCGCGCCGCGCCGCGACCAGCCGCTCGGGCGCGACCCCCAGCGCCTCGGCGCAGGCGATCAGATCGGGCTCATGCCCTTCGAGAAACCCGAGGCACGCGGCGAGCACGGTCGCGTCGCCGATCCGCGCGCGCAGATCGTCGGGCGCGAGCCCGGTCAGCGCGATCAGCCGTTCGGCACGCCTCGGCTCGCCCAGCGTCCATGCCAGCGCACCCAGCGCCAGCGTGTGCATGTCTTCATTTGTATCGGCTTCGCGCATTGCCTATCTAGCCAAACAGCTGGGGGACGTTTGCGCGTGGCAAAAAGGGTGCTCGTTGTCGAGGACAACGAACTCAATCTGAAACTGTTCTGCGATCTGCTGCGTGCGCATGAATATGCCGCGGAGCCGGTGCGCGACGGACGCGAGGCACTGGACCGCGCCCGCGCCTTCGCGCCCGACCTGATCGTGATGGATATCCAGATGCCCTATGTCACCGGGCATGAGCTGATCATCGCGCTGAAGGCCGACGACGGGCTGCGCGACATCCCGGTGATGGCGGTCACCGCTTATGCCGGGCGCGAGGACGAGGAACGCATCCGCGCGGCGGGCGCGGCGGCCTATGTGTCGAAGCCGATCAGCCTCGCGCGCTTCATGGATGCGGTCGGCGCGCTGGTGTAGCGCGCCACCCCCTCCCCGTTCGCCCTGAGCCTGTCGCACACGAGAAAAGAGCCGCCGGCTGATGCCTGCGGCTCCTTCACGTCGGCACAAGTCCGTATCGCCGGCAGCGCGAAAGCCGCGCCGCGCGGGGCGTTACTTGATCTTGGCTTCCTTGAACTCGACGTGCTTGCGCACAACCGGGTCGTACTTGTTGAACGACAGCTTCTCGGTCTTGGTGCGCGGATTCTTCTTGGTGACATAGAAGAAGCCGGTGTCGGCCGAGCTGACGAGCTTGATCTTGACGGTGGTCGGCTTGGCCATCACCAATTCCTGTGCTTGCGAAACAAAAAAGAGCGACGAGCAAGCGCGCGCCGCTGACAGACCCGGGCGCATGGCGGACCCGATGCCCGATGTCAAGCATCGACGCGGTTAACGCCGCTTTTACCCTATTGGCGCATCCTTGTCCCGAAGGGGGAGGATGAGATCATGTCCCAGGATGATGTCTCTGAAATCAGGGGAGAATTAACCCGCCGCATCGCCGCGATCGAATGCCGCCGCGGCGCCGCGGCGCTGGCGCAGGAGATCGATGCGATTCGCCGCATCGCGCATCACAACGGGATGTTGCCGGCGGTAACGGTGGCGCATCTCCTCGAATCGGCGCTCGCGCGCGGCGAACAGGGCGCGCTGGTGCACGATTGGCTCGCGATGCTCGGCGAGGCAGTGCATAGCGACCGCCAAGATGCCGCAACGTCCGATGCCTTCGCCGCCGCCTGCCAGGTCCGTTTCGCCTAACCCGACAGAGGCGCCGCGATGGACGCGCTGATGGCGGGCCTCGTGCTCGGCGCCTTGTGCCTGTCGGGCGACCGCACGCCGTGGCTCGCCGCGATCCTCGCCGACCGCTTTCGCGCCGCGCGCGGGCTGGTCATCGCCGCCACCGCGCTGGCGCTCGTCGGCAATTACGCGCTGGGCGCGCTCGGCGGCATCCTCGTCGCCCCCCTGCTCTCCCCC
>JAFKLV010000165.1 GCA_017304125.1 Sphingomonadales bacterium | reverse complement strand
CTGTCGCGCGACAGGGCGAGCAGCACGCCGCTCGTCGTCTTGGCGTCGATGATCTTCTTGTCGGTGAAGGTGGCGTAGAAAGCGTGGTCGAGCAGCATGAACATGATCGTGTCCGACCATTCCATCGCCGAGGCCTGCTCGTTGGAGAACATCGGATTCTTTGTCATCCCGATCGCCTCGTAAAAGGCGGTCGCCTTCGCGACATTGGCAACCGGCAGGTTCACGAAGATCATCTTTGCCATTGGAAACGCTCCATTTCCCGAATCGATGCTTGCGATTCGTGCACGGCGAAGTTATAAAAAGCAACCATGAAGTTAGAAAAAGTGACTAAACGAAGCGAGGCAACGACGAAACGCTGGTATGACGACGCCTGCGGCACCGCGCTGGCGATGGAGCTGGTCGGCGAGCGCTGGTCGCTGCTGATCGTGCGCGAGCTGATGTTCGGCCCGCGCCGTTTCGGGGAATTGAAAGCCTCGCTCACCGGGATCAGCGCGAACGTGCTGACCCAGCGGCTCGAGGGGCTGGAGCGCGCGCATATCCTGAAGCGCCGCAAGCTGCCGCCGCCGGCGAACGTGCAGGTCTATGAGCTGACGCGTTGGGGCTATGAAGCGGAGGAGGCGATCAAGGTGCTCGGCGCCTGGGCGGCGCGGTCGCCCGATCACGATCCGACCCTGCCGCTGTCCTCGGCCTCGATGATGCTGTCGCTGCGCACGATGATCGATCGCGAAAAGGCGCGCGCGCTCCCGCCGATGACGATCGGTTTCACCTTCGGCCCCGAATCCTTCATCGGCCGGCTGGCGGGCGGCGAACTGCCGATCGTGCGCGGCGAGGGCGCGGCGGAGGTGCATTTCGCGACCAATGCGCGGTTCATGGCCAATATCGTCTATGGCAAATGGCCGATCGAGGAAGCCGAGGCGGAAGGCGCGCTGGTGTTCACCGGGGATCGCGCCAAGGCGCGCGCGTTTATCGATCTGTTCGCGCTTCCGCCGAAGGCAGAGGTTGAATAATCCTCGCAAGCACGCCTAAGGCATTCGTGTTACTTCGCGAGGCGCGCATGACCGATATTCCGAACACCCAACCCGACAGCCGCGAGACGACGATTCTCGACGCGCCCGACCGGATGGTGAGCGTGCGCGACATGTTCGGCATCGACAGCGACATGGAATGCCCCGCGTTCAGCGAGGCGGATGAGCGGGTGCCCGATCTCGACCCCGCTTATGTCTTCGATCCGGATACGACGCTGGCGATCGTCGCGGGCTTTGCGCACAACCGCCGCGTGATGGTGCAGGGCTATCACGGCACCGGCAAATCGAGCCATATCGAGCAGGTTGCGGCGCGGCTGAAATGGCCGTGCATCCGCATCAACCTCGACGCGCATATCAGCCGTATCGATCTCGTCGGGCGCGACGCGATCGTGCTGCGCGATGGCCAGCAGGTCACCGAATTCCGCGAAGGCCTGCTGCCCTGGGCGCTGCAGACCCCGACCGCTCTGGTGTTCGACGAATATGATGCGGGCCGTCCCGACGTGATGTTCGTGATCCAGCGCGTACTGGAAACCGAGGGCAAGCTGACCTTGCTCGATCAGAATCGGGTGATTCGCCCGAATCCGTGGTTCCGGCTGTTCTCCACCGCCAATACCGTCGGGCTGGGCGATACGAGCGGGCTGTATCACGGCACGCAGCAGATCAACCAGGGCCAGATGGACCGCTGGAACATCGTCGTGACGCTGAACTATCTGCCCGCCGCGACCGAGGCGCAGATCGTGCTCGCCAAGTCCGGCGAATATGACAAGCCCGATGGCAAGAAGCTGGTCGACGATATGGTCCGCGTCGCCGATCTGACGCGCAAGGGTTTCATCAACGGCGACATCTCCACCGTGATGAGCCCGCGCACGGTGATCACCTGGGCGCAGAATGCGCTGATCTTCGGCGATGTCGGCTTCGCCTTCCGCCTGTCGTTCCTCAACAAATGCGACGAGGCGGAGCGGCCGCTGGTGGCGGAATATTATCAGCGCGTGTTCGGCAAGGATCTGCCCGAAAGCGTGGTCGGCAAGGCCTGACCCGCCGACAGGCAAAGCAAAAGGGCGGCGTCCGCACGGCGCCGCCCTTTCTTTATGGGCGACAGGCGCCGCCGCTCAGGCGAAGCGTATTTTCGCCGAGACGCGCCGCTGGCGACGCAGCGCTGCGCCCATTGCGCCGAAGCCGATGATCATCAGCGCCCAGGTCGTCGGTTCGGGCACCGCGCCGGAGAAGCTTGCGGAAAACAGGGCATTTCCGAAGGTTAGGCTTCTATTAGTGTAACCCCATTGCGTGCCGTCGTGCGGGTCGCCCGCGTTCTTCCATACGAAATAGCTGTCGGGGAGCGCATCTCCTCCCACCATCGTCGTGCTGGCATTCGGATTCAGGTTCGCGCCGAAGGTGGTGAGATAGGCGACATATTGCTGCCCGGCCACCACCGCGACATTGGGCGTGAAGGTGAAGGCTTGCGGGCCGGTCGAGGCGATATTGGCGCTCTGGTAGAGATTGGTCGGCGACCAGAAGCCGGTGGCGAAGGTTGGCCCGCCGTTCCACGTCCCGACCCCGCCGAACAATTCGCCGACTCCGCCGGTCAGGCTGAGGGTGAACGAGGTGAGCGTGCCAGTGATCGGCGCGGTAAACACCTGGCCAAAGGTTTGATTGGCGGCCGCCGGCTTGCCGAAAAAGTTGATCGTCTGGCCGTTCGGGGCGTTAGAAATCACGGTTTGCGCATCAGCCGCGCCGACAAGCAAGCCGGCTACGCCGACTGCGGTCATCATCTTCGTCCTGATCATCGACAACTCCCGTCCCTGACCGCTCGCGCGATCGGGAATCCTGTTCCAGGGCCGGGGGGAGGCCGCATTGTCGTGGGACCGGGAAGCTGCGGCTCGCTGCCGCATCTCCATAATGCCGAATTAACCAATTGATCGGTCGTTCCGCAACCACGTTTCCTTCCAAGACCGTCCCGATGCGAGATGGCCGATCACGGCATCGTCCCCACCGCGACCGAAAGGGTGGTCGGGAGGCAAAGAAAAAGGGCGGCGTCCTTGCGGCGCCGCCCTTTCTTCATGTGCGTTCAGGGGGGTCGCTCAGGCGAAGCGCACCTTGGCCGCGACCTGCTGCTTGCGGCGCATCGCTGCCCCGACCGCGCCAAAGCCGAGGATCATCAGCGCCCAGGTCGCCGGCTCGGGCACCCCGCCCGCGAAGGTCGCCGAGAAGGAGGCATTGCCGAAATTGCCGAAATAGTTCCAGCTGGCGTTGCCGCGCGGATCGCTGGTGTTGTTCCAGACGAAATAGTCGATGTTAGCGGCGCTATTAGCCAGAGGCATCGACGTGGTGGTGTTCGCGCTGGTGCCGAAGGTGCTTAGATAAGCGACATATTGCTGGCCGGCGACGACCGCGACATTGGGCGAGAAGGTGAAGGATTGCACGCCGGTCGAGGCGACATTGGCGCTCTGGTAAAGGTTGGTCGGCGATCCGAAGCCGCCGTTATAGCTCGCCGTGCCGTTCCACGTGCCGACGCCGCCGAACAATTCGCCGACGCCACCGTTCAGGCTGAGCGTGAACGAGGTGAGCGTGCCGGTGACCGGCGCGGTGAACACCTGACCGTAGGTTTGCGAATCCGGCCAGCCGAATGCGGCAATACTGCCGCCATTGGTGGTGTTGGAAATCGTTTCCGCATGGGCCGCACCGGCCAGCAGGCCAGCCGCACCGACAGCGGCGAGCATCATCGTCTTGATCACAGGCAACCCCTTTTCCTGACCGCTCGCGCGACCCCCGGGAATCGGGCTGTGGGGCCCGATGCCGTCGCGTCGGTGTCAATCAGAAACGCCTCGGCTCAGCCGGTTCATTTCCTTGACGAAATGCTAACGTGGCGCGGGTCGGTGCGGCAATTGCGTTTATCACGGCGTGTCGTCTCGTTGTGGTACGGGCGGGACGGTCTTGTGTGTCACGGCGCGATGGTCCTAAAGCCCGAACATGGCTGACCGTTCTCCGCTCGACCAGTTCAAGGACGTGCTCGGTGGCGCGACCCGCGCGCTGGCCGACGAGCCGGAGGTTGAGCTCGCCTTCACCGCCGACGCGCCGAGCCAGTCGGGCAAGCATCTCAAGGTGCCGATGCCCGCGCGCGCATTGCCGGCGGATCAGGTGGCGGAGGCACGCGGCTTTGCCGATGGCTTTGCGCTGCGGCTCAAGCATCACGATCCGGCGTTGCACTTGCGCGCCGCGCCGCATGAGGCGGTGGCGCGCGCGGTGTTCGACGCGGTGGAGATGGCGCGGGTCGAGGCGCTGGGGAGCCGGGGCTATGCAGGGATAGCCGATAATCTGGCGGTCGCGCTCGACGTGAAGCTGCGCGCCGATCCGATTACGCGCGCGCGGACCCGCGAGGAGGTGCCGCTGTCCACCGCGCTGTCGCTGATGGTGCGCGAGCGGCTGACCGGGCGCGAGGCGCCGGCGCTCGCCGCGCCGGGGCTGGCGCTGGTGCGCGACTGGATCGACGAAAAGGCCGGCGCCGATCTCGATTCGCTCGCGCTGGCGCTCGACGACCAGCGCGCCTTCCAGAGCCTTGCGCGCAAATTGCTCGAGGATCTCGAACTGGTGCAGGGCGACGAGCTGCCCGAGGACACCGACGACGGCGAGAGCGAGGATCAGGGCGCCGACGACGAACAGAATAACGACGAGGGCGAGGAAGAAGGCGAGGGCGGCGAGGGCGAGGCGCAGGTCGAGGCGCGCGGCGAGCAGCGCGACGCCGAGGATCAGGACGGCGAAGGCCAGGAAATGGGCGACGACGTCCAGGATATGGACGGCGAGCCGGGCGACGAGGGCGAGGAGGGGATGCAGCCGGTGCGCCCCAACCGGCCGTTCGCCGATCTCACCCCGCATTTCGATTATCGCGTGTGGACCACCGATTTCGACGAAGTGATCGCCGCCACCGATCTGTGCGACGCGGACGAATTGGTGCGGCTGCGCGCCTATCTCGATCAGCAGCTCGTCCATCTGCAATCGGTGGTGTCGAAACTCGCCAACCGGCTCCAGCGCCGGTTGATGGCGCAGCAATCGCGCTCATGGGATTTCGATCAGGAAGAAGGGCTGCTCGATGCCGCGCGGCTGGCGCGGGTCGTGGTCAGCCCCGACATGTCGCTCTCCTACAAGATCGAGCGCGACACCGAATTCCGCGATACCGTGGTGACGCTGCTGATCGACAATTCGGGGTCGATGCGCGGGCGGCCGATCTCGATCGCGGCAATCTCCGCCGATATCCTGGCGCGCACGCTGGAGCGGTGCGGGGTCAAGACCG
>JAFKLV010000164.1 GCA_017304125.1 Sphingomonadales bacterium | reverse complement strand
GCCACACCCACACCGTCACCCCGGCCTTGAGCCGGGGTCCATCGGGAGGCAAAGACTGGACAAGAGGTTCTTGCCGTTGGGCGTGAGGCACAATGGACCCCGGCTCAAGGCCGGGGTGACGCGTGCGTAAGAACATTCGCCTCTATTTCAGGCTCGCCGCGATCATCGTCGCCTTGCTGGTGGCGGTGCCGGTGCATTTGCTGTGGCGCCTGCTGCGGCTCCCCTCCCCCTGGCCCAAATATTTCCTCGGCGCGATGGGCTGGATCGTCGGCGCGCGCCGCCGGGTGATCGGCACGCCGCTGCGCCGCGACGTGGTGTTTCTCGCCAATCATCTGAGCTGGATGGACATTCCGATCCTCGCCGGGGCCAATGGCAGCGCGTTCGTCGCCAAGGCGGAGGCCGGGGATATCCCGGTCGTCGGCTGGCTCTGCACGCTCAACCGCACGATCTTCGTCCGCCGCGAGGATCGGCTGGGGATTGCCGGACAGATCAACCAGTTGCGCGAGGCGTTGGCTGAAACATGGGCGATCACGATCTTCCCTGAGGGCACCACCGGCGACGGCACGACGCTGCTGCCGTTCAAGGCCGCGCTGCTCGCGGTGCTCGATCCGCCGCCGCCGGGCGTGCTCGTCCAGCCGGTGCGGATCGATTATGGCGTGGCGACGCGCGAACTGGCGTGGGTCGGCGACGAGCCGGGGCTCGATCATGCCAGGCGCGTGCTTCGCCGCCCGGGCCATTTCACCGCCACATTGCATTTCTGCGACCCGTTCGATCCGCGCGATTTCCCCGGCCGAAAAGCGATCGCCGCCGAGGCGCGCGCGCGGATCGCGGCGGCGGGTGGCGAAGCGGCCCACGCGCCTGTATAGGCGCCGCGATGACGAAACCTTCGCCCAAGACCTTCCATGTCAAGTCGTTCGGTTGCCAGATGAACGTTTATGACGGCGAGCGGATGGCCGAATTGCTCGCTGCCGACGGGCTGACCGCGACGGCCGATGCCGCCGGTGCCGACCTCGTGGTGCTCAACACCTGCCACATCCGCGAGAAGGCGACCGAGAAGGTCTATTCGGATATCGGCCGGCTGCGGAAGGAAGACCCGGCGAAGATGATCGCGGTCGCCGGCTGCGTCGCGCAGGCCGAGGGCGAGGAGATCGTGCGTCGCGCCAAGGTCGATGTGGTGGTCGGGCCGCAGGCCTATCACAACCTCCCCCGGCTGGTGTCCGACGCGACCAGGGGCGAGGCCGCGCTCGACACCGATATGCCGCCGCTGTCCAAGTTCGACGCGCTCCCCGCGCGGCGCAAGGTCGGGCCGACCGCCTTCCTGACGGTGCAGGAAGGCTGCGACAAATTCTGCACCTATTGCGTGGTGCCCTACACCCGCGGCGCCGAGACCAGCCGCCCGTTCGCCGAGATCGTCGACGAGGCCAAGGCGCTGGTCGATGCCGGCGCGCGCGAGATCACCCTGCTCGGCCAGAACGTCAATGCCTGGGGCAATGACGACGGGCGCGGGCTGCACGATCTGATCCGCACGCTCGATCGCATCGCGGGGCTGGCACGGATCCGCTATACCACCAGCCACCCCAATGACATGGCGCAGGGGCTGATCGACGCGCATCGCGATGTCGAGAAACTGATGCCGTTCCTGCACTTGCCGGTTCAGTCAGGCAGCGACCGCGTGCTCAGGGCAATGAACCGCAGCCACACCCGCGACAGCTATCTCCGGCTGATCGATCGCGTGCGTGCGGCGCGCCCCGATATCGCGCTGTCGGGCGACTTCATCGTCGGCTTCCCCGGCGAGACCGAGGCGGAATTCGCCGAGACGCTGAGCATCGTCGCGGCGGTCGGCCATGCGCAGGCGTTCAGCTTCAAATACAGCCCGCGCCCCGGCACCCCCGCCGCGACGATGGACGGGCAGATCGCCGCCGAGGTGCTGGACGAGCGGCTGCAGCGGCTGCAGGCCGCGATCAACCGCGATCAGCTCGCCTTCAATCAGGCCTCGGTCGGGCGGCGTTGCGACGTGCTGATCGAGCGGCGCGGCAAGCAGCCGGGGCAGATGCTCGGCAAATCGCCGTGGCTGCAATCGGTTCATCTCAACACCGACGCGCCGATCGGCACGATCGTCTCGGTGGAGATCGGGCAAGCCGGCCCCAACTCGCTGAACGCGCGCGAGATGCCCGCCGATCCGGTGCCTGCCGCGGCGGCGTGATGCGCGCGGGCAACACACGCGAAAACCTCTACTTAGGCGCTTGCGGCGAAGCCCTCGGGCACGCACCTTATACTTAGCCATGATGGCGAGAATCGTAGGAGGCGCATGAGCCGCAAGCCCGTACCCGCCCATTCCGGCGAACGTAGCCGGGTCGATGTCCTGTTCGACAAGCCGCAGCTGTTGCCGCGCCTGTTCGGACAATATGACCAGAACCTCGTCGCGCTGGAAAACCGGCTCGGCGTCTATATCACCGCACGGGGCAACCGCATCGGGCTGGAGGGGACCGCCGAGCAGGTCGCGATGGCGCGCGACGTGCTCAACGATCTCTACATGCGTATCCAGCGCGGCGAGGATGTCGATTCCGGGCTGGTCGACGCGGCGATCGCGATGGCCTCCGAGCCGACGCTCGACGGGATCATCTCGGCCGAACGCGCCGAAACCCCGCCGATCATGATCCGCACGCGCAAGAAGACGATCGTCCCGCGCACCCCGGCGCAGGCGCATTATATGCGCGAGCTGACCACGCATGAGATGATCTTCGCGCTCGGCCCGGCCGGCACCGGCAAGACCTATATCGCGGTGGCGCAGGCGGTGTCGCAGCTGATCTCCGGATCGGTGCAGCGGCTGATCCTGTCGCGCCCGGCGGTCGAGGCCGGCGAGCGGCTCGGCTTCCTGCCTGGCGATATGAAGGAGAAGGTCGATCCCTATCTCCGCCCGCTGTATGATGCGCTGTACGATTGCCTGCCCGCCGAGCAGGTCGAGCGCCGCATTGCCTCGGGCGAGATCGAGATCGCGCCGATCGCGTTCATGCGCGGACGCACGCTGGCCGACGCCTTCGTGATCCTTGACGAAGCGCAGAATACCACGCCGGCGCAGATGAAGATGTTTCTCACCCGCTTCGGGCAGAACAGCCGGATGGTGATCTGCGGCGATCCCAACCAGACCGATCTGCCCGGCGGCGTCACCGCCTCGGGGCTGGCGGACGCGACGGCGCGGCTGGAAGGGATCGAGGGCATCTCGCTCTGCCGCTTCACCGCGGGCGATGTGGTGCGCCACGCGATCGTCGGGCGGATCGTCGCGGCCTATGAGGGGAACGAAGCTTGAGTGAGAGGATATCCCGGCCTATATAGGGATATCCAAGGATGTGATATGGCATCGCTCTACATCAAAGACCCCGAAGCCAATGCGCTGGCTGAGCAGGTAGCGCGGGCCCATGGCATGACGAAAACCCAAGCGGTGAAGCTCGCATTGCGCCGCGAGCTCGATCGTACTGCGACCAAGCCGTTGCGTGAACGGATGGCCGATTTCTGGCGAGTCCATCCCCTCCCTGCAGAACTCGCGCCGATCCCCGACAAGGCGTTTTACGATGAATTGTCAGGCGATCTGTGAGCTGGTTTGTTGATGCCTCGATCGTCGTCGCGATCGTGGGTCGGGAAGCGGGATGGGAGGCGCAGGCAGATCGCCTCGATAGCGATTCTCCGCGTTACTGGTCCGCAGTTGCACGATGGGAAAGCATCGCTGGCCTGCGTAAGCGGATTGCCTCGGACGCAGATACGGCGCGCGAAATGGTCGACGCCTTTGCGGCGATGAACGGCTTCGAATTAGTGGCGATCGGGTCGTCGGAAAATAGCCTCGCTTTCGATGCCTATCGTGCCTACGGCAAGGCATCGGGACATCCTGCCCAACTCAATATGGGCGATTGCTTCGCTTATGCCGGTGCCAAGGCAAATGGCGCGCGTTTGCTCTATCAAGGCAATGACTTCGTGCATACGGATCTCGCATGATCGAAATCGAACTCAGCCGTGAAGATCCCTGGCCTGACGAGGACTGGACGACGCTCGCCGCCACCGCGTCGCGTGCGGCGGTGGCGCGCACGCCGTTCGGCGAATTGCTCGATACCGACGCGCTGGTCGAGATCAGCGTGCGGCTGACCTCGGACGACGAGGTGCACACGCTCAACCGCCAGTATCGCGGGAAGGACAAGCCGACCAACGTGCTGTCCTTCCCGATGGTCCAGCCCGATCTGATCGAAACCGTCAGCCAGAATACCGACGACGGCGAATTGCTGCTCGGCGATATCGTGCTGGCGCATGACGTCTGCGCGCGCGAGGCGGCGGAGCGCGGAGTGACGATCGAGGCGCATGCCACGCATTTGATCGTGCATGGCACGCTGCATCTGCTAGGCTATGACCACCTGACCGACGACGAGGGGGATGCGATGGAGGCGATCGAGCGCGACGCGCTGGCCGATCTCGGCATCTCGGACCCCTATGCCATTCGCGAGGACTGACTTGCCTGAAGACCGAAGTAGCGCCGGCAACGGCGATTCCAACGAAGGCCGCATCTGGCGCGGCCTGCGCAATCTGATTTTTGGCGACGCGCACGAAGACACGCTGCGCGACCAGCTCGAGGAAGCGATCGATCGTCACGAGGACGATCCCGCGCCCGATGCCAAAGGCGACCTGACCCCGCTCGAGCGGCAGATGGTGCGCAATCTGCTCCATTTCGGCGAGCGCGATGCCGGCGATGTCGGCGTGCCGCGTGCCGATATCCTCGCGGTCGAGGAACAGACCAGCTTCGACGAACTGGTGCGCATCTTCGCCGAGGCGGGGGTGAGCCGCCTGCCCGTCTATCGCGAGAAGCTCGATACGATCGTGGGCATGGTCCATATCAAGGACGTGTTCGCGATCCTCGCCGGCGCCGGCGAACGCCCGACCGCGATCGCCAAGCTGATCCGCGAGCCGCTGTACGTCCCGATGTCGCGCGGCGCGCTCGATCTGCTCGCCGACATGCGGCAGACGCGGGTGCATCTCGCGATCGTGCTCGACGAATATTCCGGCACCGAGGGGCTGGTGACGATCGAGGATCTGATCGAGGAAATCGTCGGCGAGATCGAGGATGAGCATGACGAGGCGCCCGAAGCGCAACTCATCCCGCTCGACGGCGGGGCGTGGGATGCCGATGCGCGGGTCGAGCTGGAGGATATCGGCGAGACGGTCGACCCGCGGCTCGGCGATGCCGATAGCGACGTCGACACGATCGGCGGGCTGACCGCGGTGCTCGCGGGGCATGTGCCCGAGCCGGGCGCGTGCATCCATCACCCGAGC
>JAFKLV010000163.1 GCA_017304125.1 Sphingomonadales bacterium | reverse complement strand
GGCGGATCCATATGGGGCACGTACGCAATTACACGATGGGCGACGTGCTGGCGCGCTATCGGCGGATGAAGGGCATGGAAGTGCTCCACCCGATGGGGTGGGATGCCTTTGGTATGCCGGCGGAAAATGCCGCGATGGAAAAGGGCGTCCACCCCGGCGGCTGGACCCGCGACAATATCGCGACGATGAAGGCGCAGCTCAAGCGGCTGGGCTTCGCGCTCGACTGGACGCGCGAACTTGCCACCTGCGAGCCGGATTATTACGGCCACGAACAGGCTTTGTTCCTCAAATTCTACGAACATGGGCTGGTTTACCGCAAGGAAAGCGCGGTCAATTGGGATCCGGTCGACATGACCGTGCTCGCCAATGAGCAGGTGATCGACGGGCGCGGCTGGCGCTCGGGGGCATTGGTCGAGAAGCGCAAGCTGAGCCAGTGGTTCCTCAAGATCACCGCCTTTGCCGATGATCTGCTGTCCGGCGTCAAGGCGCTGGAACATTGGCCGGACAAGGTGCGGCTGATGCAGGAAAACTGGATCGGCAAGAGCCAGGGGCTCACCTTCCGCTTCGCGCTCTCCGCCAGCATCGGCGGATCGGACAAGGTCGAGGTGTTCACCACCCGCCCCGACACGATCTTCGGCGCGAGCTTCGTCGCGGTTGCGGCGGATCACCCGATCGCGCAGGCGATTGCCGCGAACAGCCCCGAAGCGGCGGCGTTCATCGAGCGTTGCAAGCAGGGCGGCACCACCGCGGCCGAGCTGGAAACGCAGGAGAAGCTGGGCTTCGATACCGGCATCACCGCGAACCATCCCTTTGATCCGGCGTGGCAATTGCCGGTCTATATCGCCAATTTCGTGCTGATGGATTATGGCGTCGGCGCGGTTTACGGCGTGCCCGCGCATGACCAGCGCGATTTCGAATTCGCGCGCAAATATGCGCTGCCGATCCGCCGTGTCGTCTCCGACGGCGCGAAGGACGCCCCCGAATTCCACGAGGACGAGGCCTATAGCGGCCCGGGCGTGGTAGTGAATTCGCACTTCCTCGACGGCATGGACATTGAGGATGCCAAGCGCGAGGTGATCCGCCGCGCCGAGGACGGCGGCTGGGGCGAGGGCGCCACGGTCTATCGCCTGCGCGACTGGGGCGTCAGCCGCCAGCGTTACTGGGGCACGCCGATCCCGATCATCCATTGCGCAAGCTGTGGCGTGGTGCCGGTGCCGGCGGATCAGCTGCCGGTGGTGCTGCCCGAGGATGTCAGCTTCGCCACTCCGGGCAACCCGCTCGACAAGCATCCGACATGGAAGCATGTCGCCTGCCCGACGTGCGGCGGGGAAGCGCTGCGCGAGACCGACACGCTCGATACCTTCGCGGATTCGTCGTGGTATTTCATCCGCTTCGCCAGCCAGCCCAAGGACAAGCCGTTCGAAAAAGCGGTGGCCGAGAGCTGGCTGCCGGTCGGGCAATATATCGGCGGGGTCGAGCATGCGATCCTCCATCTGCTCTACGCGCGTTTCTGGACGCGCGCGCTCAATCATGTCGGGATGATCGACGTGACCGAGCCGTTCACCGGCCTCTTCACTCAGGGGATGGTGACGCACGAGACGTACAAGTCCGCCGACGGCCGCTGGCTGGCGCCGGATGACGTGCGTGACGGCGTGGAAATCGCGACCGGCGCGCCGATCACGCTCGGCCGCGTCGAGAAGATGTCGAAATCGAAGAAGAATACCGTCGATCCGACCGGCATCGTCGATCAATACGGCGCCGACGCGGTGCGCTGGTTCATGCTGTCGGATTCGCCGCCCGAGCGCGATCTGCCGTGGAGCGAGGCGGGGATCGAGGGCGCGTGGCGCTTCGTCCAGCGCCTGTGGCGGCTGTTCGAGGGGCAGGGCGCGGGCGAGGGCACGGATGCCGCGCTCGATCGCAAATTGCACCAGACGATCGCCGGCGTCGCGGCCGATATCGAGGCTTTGTCGTTCAACAAGGCGGTCGCCAAGATCTACGAACTCGCCAATGCGATCGAAAAGGCCGCGCCGTCGGCCTCGCGCGACGTTGCGGTGCGCAATGTGATGCTGCTCGTCGCGCCGATGGTGCCGCATCTCGCCGAAGAGGCATGGGCGGCGGCCGGCGGGGCTGGGCTGATCGCCGATGCCGCATGGCCGGCGGTCGATGCGGCGCTGCTGGTCGAGGACGAGGTGACGATCGCGATCCAGGTCAACGGCAAATTGCGCGACACGCTGGTCTTGCCGAAAGGCCAGTCGAAGGAGATGATCGAGGCCGCCGCGCTTGCCAGCGACAAGGTGATCCGTATCCTTGAGGGCAAGACGCCGAAGAAGGTGATCGTGGTGCCCGATCGATTGGTCAATCTCGTCGCATGAAGCGCTTCGCTGGCCTCGTCCTGCTGGCGCTGCCGCTGGCCGGGTGCGGATTGCGGCCGTTGTATACCGCGGGCGGCGCCGGGCCGGTGGCGCAGACGCTGGGGCAGGTCGATGTCGCGCCGATCGAGGGTAAGTCGGGCTGGCTGGTCGCCAATGCGCTGCGCGATCGCTTCGGTGCCGCCGGGAGCAGCCAGGCGCGCTATCGCCTTGAGGTGAAGCTCGACGACAAGATCATCGGTCTCGCGGTGCGCAGCGACAATAGCGTGACCCGCGAGCGCCGCACATTGCGCGCGCGCTATCAGCTCGTCGCGCTCGATACCGGGACGGTGGTGCTCGATGCGACCGCCGGCTCAGACGCCGGGATCGACGTCGTGACCTCCGAATATGCCACGATCGCCGCGGAGAGCACCGCGCTCGAACGGTTGAGCGATATCGTCGCCGACCAGATCGTCGCGCGCGTCGCGCTCTATGCGAGGAACGAGTCCCCCCGCAAATGAAGGCGAGCGAGACGCGGATCCGGCAAGCGCTCGACCGGCCATCGCCCGATATCCGGCTTTACCTGCTCTACGGCCCCGATGAATCCGCCGCGCTCGCGCTGGCGGAGCGGCTCGGGCGCGCGATGGGGCCGGAGGCGGAGCGCGTCGATCTCGACGGCGCGGCGCTGCGGGGCGATTCGGCGCGGCTGGCGGACGAGGCGGCGTCGCTCTCCTTGTTCGGCACCGCGCGCTATATCCGCGTGACCGCGGCCGGGGACGAATCGACCGCGGCGGTCGAGACGCTGCTTGCGGCGGAGCGCGCGGGCAATCCGGTGGTGATGATCGCGCCCTCGGCCAAGGCGACCAGCCGGCTCGTCAAACGCGCGCTGGAGGCGGATTCGGCGCTCGCCACCGCTTGTTACGTGCCGGTCGGCGAGGGCGCCGAGGCGCTCGCGGCGCAGCTTGCGCGCGAACATGGGCTGCGGGTCGCCGGCGGCGCGGCGCGGCGGCTGGTGCAGGCGACCGGCGGTGATCGCGCGGTGATGGCGCGCGAGCTGGAGAAACTCGCGCTGTACCTCGATGCCGGGCCGGATCGCCCGCAACAGCTCGATGATGCCGCGCTCGATGCGGTCGGCGCCGATCTGGGCGAAGCCGAAATGTCCGAGATCGTCGAGGCGGTGGTCGCCGGGCGCTCCTCGGAGCTGGGCGATGCGCTGCGGCGGATGGAGGAAGCGGGGGGCTCGCCGATCCCGTGGCTGCGCTCGCTGGCGCGGCGGCTGGGGGCGCTGGCCGAGATGCGCGCCGATGTCGCCGCGGGGGGCGATATCGCCTCGGTGATCAAGCGCCACCGCGTGTTCTTCCGCGAGGAAGCGGCAACCGCGGTCGCGCTGCGCCGCTGGACGCCCGAGGCGCTGGTCGAAGCGCAACGCCAGGTGCGCCGCGTCGAGCGCGCTTTGGTGGCGAGCGGCACCGCCGGCTCGGTGCTGGCGGATCAGGCGATGATCAGGCTGGCCGAGCGCTCGCGACGGCTGGGGCGGGGCTAGGTACGGGTTCGCGGATTCCGCTAACCCGTCGTCAAGCAATGCGCGTCACGCTGCGCAACATGAAGAAAACGCCGCGATATCGGAGCCATAGTTCGCGAGGTGCGCGCGTGAAGGCGGGGCTGCGATTCATCGGCGTCACGATCCTGTTTGCGGTTCTCGTCAAAATGCTTGCCGTCGGCCTGCACAACAGGCGGCTCGAATTCCCGATCAGGCATGTTCACCTGATCGCGACCAGCGATCAGCCGGGTTTCTTTGCGCTGACGGTGCTGGTGTGGTTGTTCATTGTGGCGCTCTTCGGCCTTATCGCCTTCGGCTTGGGACGAACCTTGCTGGACGAGCTGCGACGCTGACGCCCGCCGCCGGAGCGGACCGGTCAGATCCGCTCGCCGCTCAGCCGCTGGCAGACCATATCGAGCTGATCGAGCGTCGAATAATCGAGCGTGATCGATCCGCCGCGATCGCTGTAGCTGATCCGCACATTGAGCCCGAGCAGATCGGAGAGCTGGCGCTCCAGCGCGACGATATCGGCGGCCGAGTCCGACGGGTGGCGGATCGGCGCGACCGTCGCGCCACGCGCGGCGCCCGGCTTGGCGGCGCTGGCGAGGCGTTCGGTCTGGCGCACCGACAGGCCCTTTTCGACCACTTCCTCCGCCAGCGCGACCGGATCGGGCGCGCCGATTAGCGCGCGGGCATGCCCCATCGAGAGCTTGCCATCGACCACCAACGCCTGAACTTCCGACGGAAGATCAAGCAATCTCAATAAGTTAGCAACGTGGCTGCGCGACTTGTGGACGGTTTTCGCCAGCACCTCCTGGGTGTGGCCGAATTCCTCCGCCAGCCGGTGATAGGCCTGCGCCTCTTCGATCGCGTTGAGATCCTGTCGCTGGATATTTTCCAGCAGCGCGATCTGCAGCGTATCGGTGTCGCTGTAATCGCGCACCACGACCGGGATTTCGTGGAGCCGCGCGCGCTGCGCGGCGCGCCAGCGACGCTCGCCGGCGACGATCTGATAATCATGCCCGTGCGGACGGACGATGATCGGCTGGATCAGCCCGCGCTCGGCGATCGAAGCGGCAAGCTCGGTCAGCGCCGCTTCGTCGAAATGGCGGCGCGGCTGGCCGGGGTGCGGCGCGATCGAGCTGACCGGGATCATCCGCACGCCCGAGGTATTGTGCCCCTCTTTGGCGGTCTCGGCCTCGTCGCGCGCGAAATCGCCGAGCAGGGCGTTGAGCCCGCGGCCGAGGCCGGGGCGGGGGCGGCGATCGGTCATGCGGCGGCCTCGTTCATGCGGGGAAGCCGCGCGATCAATTCACGGGCCAATGCGATATAGGCCTCCGACCCGCTGCAGCGATGATCGTAGATCAATGCCGGCAGGCCGTGGCTCGGCGCTTCGGACAGGCGGACGTTGCGCGGGATCACCGTTT
>JAFKLV010000162.1 GCA_017304125.1 Sphingomonadales bacterium | reverse complement strand
CCGCATATGTGCCGAACGAGCCGGCAGTGGGATGAACCACCGCCATTTCGGACAGGCTGAACACCATGATCACCGCGATCAGCGCGGCGATGCCATAGCTCAGCAGCACCGCCGGGCCGGCATAGCCGATCGCGATCCCGCTGCCCATGAACAGCCCGGTGCCGATCGCCCCGCCCAGCCCGATCATCGTGATCTGGCGCTTGCCGAGCGTGCGGTGCAGCCCGCCCTCGCGCGCGATCGCCGCGGTGTCGATCTCGGGCGAAGCGGTCACGTCACCGCCTCGCGCTCGGCATAGCGCGCATCGCGCCACGCGCCGCTGTCCATCACCTCGGCGAGCACATCGACCGCATCCCAGACATCGGCAAAGCGGACGTAGAGCGGGGTGAAGCCGAAGCGGACGATATCGGGCGCGCGGAAATCGCCGATCACCCCGCGATCGATCAGCGCGCGCATGATCGCATAACCATCGGCATGCGCGAACGACACCTGGCTGCCGCGCTCGTCGACATTGCGCGGCGAGGCGAGCGTGAAGCCGTGCCCGGCGCAACGCTGCTCGACCAATGCGATGAACGTTTCGGTCAGCGCGATCGATTTGGCGCGCACCCGCGCCATATCCGCCGCGCGCATCAGATCGAGCCCGACGCCGACCAGCGACAGGCTGACGATCGGCTGGGTGCCGGTGAGGAACTGGCGGATATCGGGCGCCGGGGTATAGCCTTTGTCGAAGGCGAAGGGCGCATTATGCCCCCACCAGCCCGTGATCGGCTGGCGCGCGGTCGCGATATGCCGCCTGGGCACGAACAGGAAAGCCGGCGAGCCGGGGCCGCCGTTCAAATATTTGTAGGTGCAGCCGACCGCGAAATCGACATCGCAACCATTGAGATCGACCGGCAGCGCCCCCGCGCTGTGGCACAAATCCCAGATCGCCAGCGCACCGGCGGCATGCGCGCGCGCGGTGAGCGCGGCCATGTCGTTGATATGCCCGGTCTTGTAGTGAACGTGGGTGATGCAGATGGCGAGCGTATCGGCATCGATCGCATCGGCGATCGCGTCGCGCTCGACGAGCACCACCTCCAGCCCGCGCGCCGCCGCGACGCCCTGCGCGACATAATTGTCGGTCGGGAAGTTGCTGCCCTCGAGGATGATCTTGCGCCGGCCGGGGCGCATGTCCGCCGCCGCCCACAGCAATTTGAACAGATTGACGCTGACCGAATCGGTCACCACCACTTCGCCCGCATCGGCGCCGATCAGCGGCGCGAGCGTGTCGCCGAGACTGGTCGGCAGATCGAACCAGCCGGCGTTGTTCCAGCTGCGGATCAGATCGGCGCCCCATTCGCGCTCGACCACCCGCGCGGCATGCCCCGGCGCGGCATTGGCCATCGCGCCCAAGGAATTGCCGTCGAGATAGATCACCCCGTCGGGGATCAGGAAAGCATCGCGGAAGTCGGCGAGCGGATCGGTCTGATCCTGTTCGACGCACCAGTCGCGCGTGATTGCCGCCGGATTGGCCCCGGCCTTTTCGTCATGCCGCATTGAAACACACCGTCTTTGTCTGAGACATTTCGCGAATTGCGAAGCGCACGCCTTCGCGCCCCATATTGCCGCCCTTCGCCCCGCCGAACGGCATCGCATCGAGCCGGTAATCGGTCGAATCGTTGATCATCACCCCCGCCGCCTCCAGCCGCCGCGCGGCGTGAAGCGCATCGCGCAGGCTTTCGGTGAAGATCGCGGCGTGGATCGCATGATGCGGCGCATTGGCGCGCGCGATCGCCGCATCGAGATCGTCGAAGCGGAACAGCGACACCACCGGGCCGAACGCCTCCTCGCACACCAGGGTCGCGCTATCGGGCGCATTCTCGATCACCGTCGGCTGGAACAGGGCGCCGTTGCGCGTCCCGCCGGTCAGCACCCGCGCACCATGGCCTTGCGCCTCGGCGATGCGCTGTTCGAGCCGCGCCGCCTCCGCCGCGCCGATCATCGGGCCGATTTCGGTATCGGGCGACGCCGGGTCGCCGACGATCAGCGCCGCGGTCGCCGCGACGAACGCCGCGCGGAAATCATCGTAGCAAGCGGCGTGGACATAGATGCGCTGGACGCCGATGCAATTCTGCCCCGCCGCGGAAAAGGCGCCCGAGGCGCAGGCCGCGGCGGCCTTGGCGAGATCGGCGTCGGCGGCGACGATCACCGGCGAATTGGCGCCCAATTCCATCGCCAGCCGCTTCGCCCCCGCCGCCACCGCGATCCGCTCGCCGGTCGGCGCGCCGCCGGTGAACGAGACCATCGCGACATCGGGATGCGCGACGAGCAGATCGCCGAACGCCGCGCCGCGCCCGGTCAGCAGGTTGAGCGCTTCGCCCGGCAATCCCGCCGCGAGCAGCACCTCCGCCAGCATCACCGCAACCAGCGGTGCCTGTTCCGCCGGCTTGAGGATCACCGCATTGCCCGCCGCGAAGGCCGGGCCGAGCTTATGGCAAATCAGGTTGAGCGGATCGTTGAACGGCGTGATCGCCGCAATCACCCCGACCGGCTCGTAGAGAAAGAAGCCGCTGCGCCCCGCCCCGCCCGGCATGCTGTCGAACGCCAGCGTCTCGCCCGCCAGCCGCACCGCTTCCTCGGCCGACAGCCGCAGGGTGTTGACCGCGCGCGCCACCTCACGCGTGGCATGCGCGATCGGCTTGCCGCTTTCGGCGGTGATCGCCTGCGCGAAGCGCGTCGCATCCTGCGCCAGCGCATCCGCCGCGCGGTGGAGCACGGCCGAGCGCTCGCCGCTGGTCAACGCGCGCATCGCCGCCGCGCCGCGCGTCGCGCTGGCCACCGCCGCCTGCGCCTCGGCCTGACCGGCGCAGGCGACCTGCGCCAGCACCGCGCCGGTGAAGGGATTGGCGACCGGCATCGTCTCCGCCGCCGCGCGCCATTCGCCGCCGATCAGCAGCGTGCGCGTCACGGCTTGTCCTTGCGCAGCACCAGCCCGTCATATTCGCGGCTGTCGACCAGCGCCTCGACGATCCGCGGCCCGTCCGCCGCAAATGCCTCGACCAACGCGGCGCGCAATGCCTCCGGGGTGGCGGCGGTCGTCACCGGGACGCCGAACAGCGAGGGGCCGCCGATCGTCCCTTCGGCGCGCACCGGGGTGCCGTAGATCGGGTTCTGCTTGCGCTGCTGCTTGATGCGGATCAGCGCGAGATCATTGTCGGTCAGCACGAGGATCACGATCGGCAGTTTCTCGCGCACCGCGGTCGCCAGTTCGCCGACGGTCATCAGGAAGCCGCCGTCGCCGACCACCGCGCACACCGCCTGATCGGGTCGACACAATTTGGCGGCGATCGCGGCGGGCAGGCCGAAGCCCATCGCCGACCAGCCGTTGGTCATGATCTGCCGGCCGGAGGCGGGGGTCTCCCACTTCTGCCCGATCAGATGGGTATGCGCGCCGACGTCGCAGGTCATGATCCCGTCGTCGGGCAACACGTCGCGCAGCACTTCGAGCGCGGCGCACGGCCCCATCGCGCCGGCGGACGGGCGCATCCGCTGGAACATCGCCGCCTTGCGCGCGGCGACCTCGGCCAGCGCCCAATCCTTGCGCGGCGCCTGCACCGCTTCGAGCGCGGCGAGGCCGGCGGCGATATCGCCGATCACCTCGGCGACCACCGGATGCCGCGCGCGATCGATATCGACCGGGGCAATATCCACGCTGGCGAGCGGCAGCCCGTCGCGCATCCAGGATTCGTAATTGAACTCGACCGGGTCATAGCCGATCGCCACCACCAGATCGGCCGCGGCGTGGGTCTTGCCGACCTCGTCGCTCAAGGCGTGGAACAGCACGCCGGCATAATTGGGATGGTTTTCGGGGAGCATCCCCTTGGCCATCGGGGTCAGCACCACCGGCAGCCCGAAGCGTTCGGCAAGCGCGGCGATGCGCTGCTCGATCCCGAGCCGCGTCGCGCCGAGCCCGATCGCCAGCACCGGCTTGCGCGCGGCGCGGAACGCGGCGGTCAGCGCATCGAGCGCGGCGGCATCGGGCGCGGGCGGTTGCGGCGCGACGAAGGCCAGGTCGCCGTCGCCGGCCGGCTCGGCGCTCAGCCCGCTCGGCAGCCCGATATGGACCGGGCCGGGGCGGCCCTCCAGCGCCACGGTCGCGGCATCGGCGAGGATCGCGGTGGCATTGGCGGCATCGAGCCGCGTCGTTTTCTTGGTGATCGGGGCGAACAGCGCCTGATGATCGATCCCCATCTGGGTCACCCGGCTGCGCATCGCCGCGGGCATTTCATCGGTGAGCGCGATCATCGGCGAGCGATCGAGCAGCGCCCCGCCGACCCCGGTGGCAAGATTGGTCGCGCCCGGGCCGAAGGTACCGAAGCACACGCCGGGCACCCCGGTCAGCCGGCCGCACACATCGGCCATGAAGCTCGCCCCGCCCTCGTGGCTGGTCAGCACGAAATCGATCCCGTCGGTTTCGCGCAGCGCCTCCATATAATCGACCCAGCCGCCGCTCGGCACGCCGAAGACATGGCGCACGCCCATGTCGCGCAGCATGCGCACCAGCTTCCGCGCCACCGTCTCGCCGCTCATCCCGCCTCCTGTGTTTCGCCTGCGGTGCTAGCGGCCCGCGGCTTATGACGAAAATATCTGTCTGCGCCGGTCCTTATGGCGTTTCGATTATAGGAAGGCGGGTTCGCGCGGGCCGATCTCCACTTCCAGCGGCGACAGGCCGTCGATCGCCACCACCAGCCGGTCGCCGGTCACCGCCGCGCCGACCCCGGCCGGGGTGCCGGTGTAGATCAGATCGCCCGGCAACAGCCGCTCGACCCGCGAAAGATGCGCGATCACCTCGGCAGTATCCCAGATCATATCGGCGATATCGCCGCGCTGCCGCTCGACGCCATTCTGGGTCAGCGTGATCGCGCCGGCCGTGACATGCCCGCCGCGCGCCACCGGGCGCAACGTGCCGATCGGGGCGGAGAAAGCAAAATTCTTGGCATTGTCCCACGGCCGGCCGAGATCCTTGGCCACCGCCTGCAGGTCACGCCGCGTCATATCGAGCCCGGTGGCATAGCCATAGACCAGATCGAGCGCGTCCGCTTCCGCGACGCTGGCACCCTCATGCGCGATCGCCACGACGAGTTCGGCCTCGAAATGATAATCCGCACTCACCGGCGGATAGGGGATCGTCCCGCCGCCCGGCACCAGAGTCTGTGCGAATTTGGCGAAGAAGAACGGCGGTTCGCGATCGGGGTCCTTCCCCATCTCGCGGGCGTGGGCGGCATAATTGCGCCCGACGCAGAAGATCCGGCCGACCGGGAAACGATCGGCGCTCCCCTCGATCGCG
>JAFKLV010000161.1 GCA_017304125.1 Sphingomonadales bacterium | reverse complement strand
CAAGCGCCGCGCGCGGCTGCGCGATTATGGCGGGGAGGGGCCGCCGGTGGTGTTCATCCCGTCGCTGATCAATCCGCCGTTCGTGCTCGATCTCACCCCCGCCACTTCGCTGGTGCGGTGGATCGCGGCGGCGGGGTTCCATGCCTGGCTGGTCGATTGGGGCGTCACCGATGTGCGCGACCGCGATCTCGATGTCGCCGGCCATGTCGAACGCGTGCTCGAACCGCTGCTGGCGAAACTCCCCGAGCCGCCGTTGCTGGTCGGCTATTGTCTCGGCGGGACGATGGCGCTCGCCGCGGCGAGCCGGATGAAGGTCGCCGGGCTGGCGACGATCGCCTCGCCGTGGCGCTTCGCCGGCTATGGCGCGGCGGCGCGCGATATCGCCGCCTTGTGGGAAAGCGCGCGGCCGACCTGCGACCAATTGGGTGTGGTGCCGATGGAAGTGCTGCAGACCGGCTTCTGGCGGCTCGATCCGGCGCGGACGATCGCCAAGTTCGAGGCTTTTGCCGCATTGGAGGGTGAGCGCGCGGCGATGTTCGTTGCGATGGAGGATTGGGCCAACGCCGGCGAGCCGCTGACTTACGGGGCGGGCGCCGAATTGTTCGAGCGCTTCATCGGCGAGGATCTGCCGGGGCGCGGGCTGTGGCAGGTCGGCGGCGTGACGGTCGGGCCGGATCGTATCGATTGCCCGTCGATCGATTATGTCTCGCTCTCCGATCGGATCGTCCCCGCCGCCACCGCCGCGGGGCTGGCCGAGCGGCGCGATCTTGGCGCCGGGCATGTCGGGATGATCGTCGGCGGGAGTGCGCGGCGGCAATTGTGGGAGCCGCTGAGGGACTGGCTTCACGGCGTCGCGGGCGGTAGGGAGCCGGGACATTCCATTGAGGAGCATGCGCCATGACCGAAGTCGTCATCACCGCCGCCAAGCGTACCCCGGTTGGCAGCTTCCTCGGCGCCTTTGCCGCCACCCCCGCGCATGAGCTTGGTCGCATCGCGATCGAAGCCGCGCTGGCGCAGGCCGGCGTTGCGGGCGACGAGGTCAGCGAGGTGATTCTCGGGCAGGTGCTCACCGCCGCCCAGGGGCAGAATCCGGCGCGGCAGGCGTCGATGGCGGCGGGCGTGCCCAAGGAAGTGCCGGCGTGGGGCGTCAATCAGGTGTGCGGCTCGGGCTTGCGCGCGGTGGCGCTCGCGGCGCAGGCGGTGCAGACCGGCGACGCCACGATCGTCGTCGCCGGCGGGCAGGAATCCATGTCGCTCTCGAACCACGCGCAGGCGCTGCGCGCGGGACAGAAGATGGGCGCGCTCGAACTGGTCGATACGATGATCAAGGACGGGCTGACCGATGCCTTCAACGGCTATCACATGGGGATCACGGCGGAAAACCTCGCCACCGAATATCAGGTGACCCGCGCCGAGCAGGATGACTTCGCCGTCGCGAGCCAGAATAAGGCGGAGGCTGCGCGCGCCGCCGGCCGCTTCGTCGACGAGATCGCGCCGGTCACGGTGAAGGGCCGCAAGGGCGATACGATCGTCGACGCTGACGAATATATCCGCGCCGGGGTGACGCTCGACAGCGTTTCGGGGGTGCGCCCGGCGTTCAAGAAGGACGGCAGCGTCACCGCTGCCAATGCCAGCGGGCTCAACGACGGCGCGGCGGCTTTGGTGGTGATGAGCCGCGCCGAGGCGGAAAAGCGCGGCGCGCCGATCCTCGCCACGATCCGCTCCTGGGCGTCGGCCGGGGTCGATCCGTCGATCATGGGGATCGGCCCGGTGCCGGCGACGCAGCGCGCGCTGGAAAAGGCCGGCTGGACGCTTGCCGATCTCGATCTGATCGAGGCCAATGAAGCGTTTGCGGCGCAGGCCTTGTCGGTCGGCAAGGCGCTCGGCTGGGATGCGGCGAAGGTCAACGTCAATGGCGGCGCGATTGCGATCGGCCACCCGATCGGCGCCTCGGGCGCGCGCGTCCTGACCACCTTGCTCTATGAGATGCAGCGCCGCGATGCGAAGAAGGGGCTGGCGACGCTCTGCATCGGCGGCGGGATGGGCATCGCGATGTGCGTCGAACGGGCATGATCGACCATATCGGGATCGGCGCGGCCGATTATGCCAAGGCGCGGCGTTTCTACGACGCCGCGCTCGCCACTCTCGGCATTGTGCCGGTGATGGAGATCACCGCAAAGGAGAGCGGCGGCTATCAGGGCGTCGGCTACGGCCGCGATGACAAGCCGTTCTTCTGGGTCTCGTCCGGCGGTGCGCGCGGGGCGGGGATCCATGTCGCCTTCACCGCGCCCGATCGCGCGACGGTCGACGCTTTCTATGCGGCGGCAATGGGGCATGGCGGGCGCGATAATGGCGCGCCGGGGCTGCGGCCTTATTATCATCCTCATTATTACGGGGCGTTCGTGTTCGATCTCGACGGGGTCAACGTCGAGGCGGTGTGCCACGCGCCGGCGTAACGCCGGCGCTTACCGCCAGATCCGGTCGAACCGGCTGCCGAGCCCGGTCAGCAGCTCATATTGCGACATGCCGCTGATCGCGGCGGCTTCGGGCAGCGCATAATCGAGCGCGAGCCAGTCGCCCTCCGCCACCTCGGCAGCGCTGCAATCGACCGCGATCAGGTCCATCGAGACGCGGCCGAGCACCGGCAGCCGTGTCGTGCCGGCGCGCGCTTGGCCCTTGCCGGAAAAGCCGCACCAATAGCCGTCGGCATAGCCGAGGTTGAGGATCGCCACTTCGGTATCGGCGGGCGCGACCCAGGTGGCATTATAGCCGACCGCCTCGCCGGCACGGACGCGCCGGCGTTGCAGCACCTGCGCCTCGGGGGTTGCGACCTGGCGGACGCCGGCCAGTTCGGCGCGCGGCACGCCGCCGTACAGCGCGACGCCGGGGCGGACGAGATCGAAGTGATAATCCGCGCCGAGCGCGACGCCGGCCGAATTGGCGAGGCTCATCCGTTGCGCGCCGGTGGCCTCGGCGAGCGCGGCGAAGCGCGCGCGCTGCGCCTCGTTCATCGCGGCATCCTCATCGGCGGAAGCGAGGTGGCTCATCAGCGTATCGATCCTGAGCCCCTCGAGCAGCCCGTCGGCGATATCCGTCGGGGATACGCCGAGCCGGTTCATCCCGGTATCGACCATCACGTCGCACAGCCCGCCGCCTGCGTCCTTCCAGCGCTGCACCTGCACCGGGGTGTTGAGCACCGGGCGCGAATTGCGTAGCCGCGCCAGCGCCATATCGTCGGCGCGGACGCCGTGGAGAACCGAAACCGAAACCCCGGTGTCGACAAGGGCGCGCGCCTCGGCCCAGGTCGCGACGAAGAAATCGCGGCATCCGGCATCGGCCAGCCGCCGCACCACTTCGCGCGCGCCGAGGCCATAGCCGTCGGCCTTCACCGCCGCGCCGCATGCCGCCGCGCCGCTCATCGAGGCGAGCAGGCGCCAGTTATGGACGAGGGCGGCGGAGTCGAGCGACAGGCGGCAGGGGGAGCGGTTCATCACCCCCGGTTAGCGAGCCGGAGGATTCGCGTCGACCGGCTCATGCCACGACATGACCGTGGCGATCCTCTTTCAGCCACAGCACCGTGACGATCAGCGCGATCAGCGTCACCCCCCAGGTATACCAAAGCCCGGCGAAGGGATCGCCGGTGCGCGCGACGATATATTGGCTGATGAACGGCAGGAAGCCGCCGAAATAGCCGGTGCCGAGGTGATAGGGGATCGACAGCGAGCTGTAGCGGATCGCCGGCGGGAACATCTCCGACAGCAACGCTGCGACCGGGCCGTAGGTGATGCCGGACAGCGCCGAGATCGCCAGGATCGCGATCAGGATCAGCGCAATGTCCTTCGCCGAGGGATGGACGCGATCGAGATGGTAGCCGGCGTCGGCCAGCGCCTTGTCGAGTGCCGCCGGGGAATGATCGTGGACCGGCTCGCCGCCGATCGACACGCTCACCACCGGGGTGGTCTGCTTGGTGTAAGCGACGCCCTTTTTCGAGAAATAGTCGAGCAGTTTGCCGCATTCGTCGGCCTGTTTCGCGGCGAACGGCGAGTAATTGCACATCGGGCCGGAGACGATCACCGGCGCGTGGCGCGCGGCGCGGGCCAGCCCGGGATTGGCCGCCGCGCCCATCACCCAGAAGATCGGAAAGAGCAGCACGAGCGTCATGACATAGCCGAGCACGATCGGCTTCTTGCGCCCGACGAGATCGGAAATCCGCCCGAACAGCACGAACCACGCTACCCCCATCAGCGCGCCGGCCGCGGTGATCAGCTGCGCGGTGGTCTCGTCGACCCGCATCGTCGTCTGGAGGAAGGAGAGGACCGAGAACATCGCAGTATACCAGATCACGGTCAGCCCGGCGGCGATGCCGAACAGCGCGACCAGCATGCGCTTGAGGTTGCCGGGATAAGTGAAGCTTTCGACCAATGGGTTGCTGGCGCGCTCGCCCGCCTCGCGCATCTTCTTGAACACCGGGCTCTCGGACAGCTTGAGCCGCATCCACAGCGAGATGGCGAGCAGCACGATCGAGAACAGGAAGGGCGCGCGCCAGCCCCATTCCTCCCATGCCGCGCCGTACAGCACGCCCTTGAACGAGAGGATGACGATCAGGCTGAGGATGAACCCGCCCGCCACGCCGGCCTGGATGAAGCTGGTGTAATAGCCCGATTTCCCCGGCGGCGAATGTTCCGCGACATAGATTGCCGCGCCGCCATATTCGCCACCCAGCGCCAGTCCCTGCGCGATCCGCAACAGGATGACGAGCGCCGGCGCGGCCATGCCGATCGCGGCGTAAGAGGGGATCAGCCCGACCCCGGCGGTGGCGATGCCCATCAAGGTGATCGTGACGAGGAAGGTATATTTCCGCCCGAGACGGTCGCCGAGATAGCCGAACACCACCGCGCCGAGCGGGCGGAAGCCGAAGCCGACCGCGAATCCGGCCCAGGCGAGCAGGGTCTGCAGCATCTCATTGCCGCCGGGGAAGAACGTGCGCCCGATGATCCCCGATGCGGCGAGCGTGCCGTAGATGAAGAAATCATACCATTCGAACACGGTGCCGAGCGCCGAGGCCGAAATGACGAGCCGGATATCGGCGGTCGACGGCTCGTCCGCGTCATGCCCCTGTTCAGCGATCGTCGCCATCGTGCCCCTCATCCCCTCGTTCGGGCCGGCGCCCGGCCCGGCGCTAGCTGTAGCGCGCCGCGGCCGGGCGGCAAGAGGCGGGGGGATGACATCGCTTCGTCACCCCGGCTCAGGGCCGGGGTGACGGGGGACGTTTGGCGTCGGTGCGCTTCAGCCGGTGAAGGTCGCCGTCACCGCGATCACTTCGATCGCATCGGCGCGGCCGGCGAACGCCAGCAAC
>JAFKLV010000160.1 GCA_017304125.1 Sphingomonadales bacterium | reverse complement strand
CACCGCCTCGATCTTCGGGCGCGGGTCGAAGGTGATGAAGATGCGCTCGCGCGCCCGATCGACGAAATCGTCGAGCACGCCCTCCACCTCGGCCTCGCTGACGTCGGCGACGGTGAACATCGCCTTGCCGAGCTGGCGCACCTCATCGGGTTCGAGCTTCTGGAGGATGGCGGCGGCTTCTTCCTCGCCGACCAGCATCATCAGCACCGCGGCGCGCTCGACGCCGTTGAAGCTGCGGACGACCGCATTCATTTCGCCTCGGCTCCCATCATGTCGCGCACCGCAAGCGCGGCGCGCGCGGGATTGTCGCGGGTGAAGCCGCGCACCGCATGGACGCGCTGCTCATAGCCACGCGCATCCTCGAGATCCTCGATCCCGACCGGATCGGTGACGCGGATGCCGTCCTCGCCGATGCCGTCGCCGGTGGCGCTGCCCATCGGCGCGCCGTCCGGGCCGGCCAGTGCGCCCTTCACCCCGGCCTCGCCGTCGGCGCGCTTCTTGAGCATCGTCTTGAGCAGCGGGCGGACCCCGAGCAGCAGCACGAGCAGCGCGATGACGATCGCGGTCAAATTGCGGGCGAGCATCGGCAGCCAGCTATTGTCATACCATTTCGGCCCGCTCGCCGCCGCCGAGGTATCGGCGAACTTCTTGCTGATGACGGTGACATTGTCCTGCCGCGCCGCATCATAGCCGACCGCCGATTTCACCAGATCGGTGATCTGGTTGACTTCCATCGCGGTGCGACGGCCCTTTTCGGGATCGCGCAGCAGCACTGCGACCGACAGCCGCTTGATCCCGCCCGGCGCGGCGCGCGTCACCGACACTTCCTTGCCGAGATCATAGGCGCGCTGGAACTGATCGGATTGCTTGTTGGCGTCGGGCGCCGGGCCGCCGGCGACCGGCGACGGGGCAGGGGTCGGCTGGCCGCTCGCGCCGACCGCGGGCTGCGGCTTCTGCAGCTGGCTCGCGGGGGGCGGGGTGTTGCTCAGCGCGCCGGGGATGCCGCCGGGTGCCTGCGCGCCATTGGGCGCCTGATTGCCGGTCCAATTGCCCGCCTCGGCGCGCAACGTGCCCTGCTTGTCATAGCTTTCGCGGGTCGCCTGCGTTTCGTCGAGATTGACGTCGGCCTGAACCTCCGCGGTGAAATTGCCCGCGCCGACCAGCGGCGTCAGCAGCTGGATGAGCTGCTGGCGATATTTGTCCTCGACCTGGCGCTGAATGCGGATCCGCTGTTCGCTGCCATTGTCGGCCTGCCCGCCGGATTTGGAGAGCAGCCCGCCCATCTGGTCGACCACGGTGACGTTATCGGGCTTCATCCCCGGCACCGACGAGGCGACGAGGTTGACGATCGACGCGACCTGCGCATCGCTCAGCGACCGCCCCGGCTGGAGCTTGAGCACCACCGAGGCCGACGGCGCGGCATTGTCGCGCACGAACGCGCTGGCTTCGGGCATCGCGAGGTGCACGCGCGCCTCGACCACCGTATCGATTTCCTGGATCGAGCGCGCCAGTTCGGTCTCGCGCGCCTGGCGCAGTCGCTCGCCCTCTACCGCGCGCGACACGCCCATCGGCAGCTGATCGAGAATGGCATAGCCGGCAGGCGCGCTCTTGGGCAGGCCTTGCCCGGCGAGCAGCATCCGTGCGCGGGCGTAATCGTCCTCCGCGACGGTCACCGTATCGGTGCCGGTGTCGACGTGGCTCTTGATCCCCGCGGCGGTCAGCGCCGAGGTGACGGCGGCCTTGTCGGCATCGGCGAGCCCGGCGAACAGCGACTTTTGCGGCGGGGTCGACAGCATCGACCAGGCGAGCGCGGCGGCGCCGATCAGCCCGATCATCAGCGCCATCGGCCCGGCGCGGCGCACCGCGGGCTGCGCGAGCACGCCCTGGATCTGCCGCAGCGGATTGGCGAAGCGTTCGGGGATCGAACCGGCGGGAGTGAGTGCGTTTGCCATGTCTTACACCGGCATGCTCATGATGTCCTTATAGGCGGACAGGATCTTGTTGCGGACCTGCAGCGTCGCTTCGAAGCCGACCGAGGCTTCCTGGCGGGCGAGCATGACCTTGGCGATGTCGACGGTTTCGCCGCGCTCATAGGATTCGGAGAGCGCGCCGGCCTTCTGCTGGGTCTCGTTAACCTTCGCGAGCGCGTTTTCCATCGACTGCGAGAAGCTCGGCCCCTGTGCAGCGCCGGTCGCGCCTGTCGTGGGGGCTGCGCCCGCCGACTGGCCGGCCCGCGCCAGCGCCGAATTGCGCTCGAGGATCTGCGCGCGCAGCGCCATCACGCGCTCCACGCCGCCGAGGCCGTCGATCCCGCTCATGCCGACGCGACCTTGCCGTGCGGCGCGGCGATATCCTCACCCTGCTCGCGCGCCTTGGCGAGCCGGTAGCGCAAGGTGCGCTCGGAGATGCCGAGGCGGCGCGCGGTCTCGATGCGGCTGCCGTTGCAGGCGCGCAGCGTCTCGCGGATCGCGGCGAATTCGGACAGCTGCACCACCTTGCCCAGCGTCGCGCTGTCGATGTCGACCGGGGCGAGCGCGCGCGGCGCGGGGCGATCGAACACGATATGCTCGGCCTCGATCGTGCCGCCGGCGGCGAACAGCAGGGCGCGCTGGATCACATTCTCCAGCTCGCGGACGTTGCCCGGCCAGTCGTGCGCCATCAGCTCGGCGATCGCCTCGGCCGACGGCCAGGGGATCATCGTGCGGTTGCCGGCGTGGCGCAGGATCATCGTCGCGGCGAGCGCGGGGATGTCCTGCGGGCGATCGGCCAAAGCGCGGGTGGTCAGCGGGAACACCGACAGGCGGTAATAGAGGTCGGCGCGGAAGCGGCCCGCGGCCACCTCGGCCTGCAGATCGCGGTTGGCGCAGGCGATGACGCGGACGTCGACCGCGACCGGCTGGGTCGCGCCGATCGGCACCACTTCGCGCTCCTGCAGCACGCGCAGCAATTTGGCCTGCAGCGCGAGCGGCATTTCGGCGATTTCGTCGAGCAGGATCGTCCCGCCATGCGCCGCGCGAAAGAAGCCTTCGCCGCCCGACGAGGCGCCGGTGAAGGCGCCCTTCTGGTGGCCGAACAGCATCGCTTCGAGCATGGTTTCAGGGAGCGCCGCGCAATTGAGCGCGACGAAGGGGCCGTCGCGGCGCGGGGAATTGGCGTGGATCGTCCGCGCCAGCACTTCCTTGCCGGTGCCGGTCGGGCCGTTGATCAGCACGGTGATATCGGCTTCCGCGACCCGCTCGGCCAGCGCGTATAAGGCGAGGCTCTCGGGGTCGGCGGCGGTGGGCATGTCCGGCCCGGCGATCAGCGCGCGGGCGAAGGCATTGCCGACGACCGAATCGGCGTGACCGAAGGCGATTCGCGCGGGCGCGCCATCGCGCGCCGGGATCACGATTCGTTCCGCGCCGCTGCCCCCGATCACGACCGTGCGCGCGGGTGCCGGGATCGGCTCCCCGGGCGCTGCCAGCCAGATTTTGTCAGCGTTTGCGCGGCTCTGCGATGCCTCGACGGCAATGCCCTGCGCGCGCAGCGACGAGATGAGCGCAACATGGCTTTCCGCAATCGCGGCTGATGGAACGATAGAACGCATTGGCCCCCCTGAGCGTGTGAGCTGAACATGGCGTGGAATAGTTAACGACCAGTGTAATGCGTTGCCGGCCGGCAGATTTTTTCCGGGCGCGCGCCCGCGTGTCAGGCACGGGCACATCGCCCGCCCGTCGCTCGCATGCGTCGCTCGCATGTGGCCCGCGCGCGAGGCGGGGCGGGCCGAAAAATTTTTCGTCGATTATCGCTAAACCACGCTGAAGCCCGGCCGTTTCAGGGGGCGACGGCCCAGCCATCCGCACTAAACCGGGGGGCGGCGGAACCGTCAGTTACGACGGAGACTAGAAATGACGGTTATCGCAACCAACACCGCCGCGCTGCGTGCCAGCGCCGCTTCGAATATGGCTAACGCCGACTTGCAGACGGCGATGCAGCGCCTGTCGACCGGCAAGCGCATCAACTCGGCCAAGGACGACGCCGCCGGCCTCGCCATCGCCGCGTCGATGACCACGCAGATCACTGGCATGAACCAGGGCATCCGCAACGCCAACGACGGCATCTCGATGGCGCAGACCGCGGAAGGCGCGCTCGACGAAGTCACCAACATGCTGCAGCGCATGCGTGAACTCGCGGTGCAGGCCACCAACGGCACCTATTCGTCGACCGACCTCACCAACATCGCCTCCGAGCAGAAGGCGCTGGGTGACCAGATCACCAACGTGCTGAAGAACACCCAGTTCAACGGCCAGAACCTGTTCGACGGCACCGCCGGCACCAGCGGCACGGTGAAGATCCAGGCGGGCGCCAATGCCGGCGACACCGTCAACCTGAAGTTCAGCGACCTGACCACGGGCGCCATCAACACCGCGGCGACCGCCTCGGACGGCACCACCGTGGCGACCACGCTTGCCACGTTCGACTCGGCGATCCAGGCCGTCGGCACGGCCCGCGCCGGTCTCGGTGCGGCGCAGAACCAGCTGAGCTCGGCGGTCAACAACCTGACCTCGAACGTTGCCAATCTGTCCGACGCGCGCAGCCGCATCGAAGACGCCGACTTCTCGGCCGAATCGACCAACCTCGCCAAGGCGCAGATCCTCAGCCAGGCCTCGACCGCGATGCTGGCGCAGGCCAACCAGTCGCAGCAGAGCGTGCTGAAGCTGCTCCAGTAAGCGCGTGTCAAAACGCCCCGGCGCCGCCCCCCAATTAGGGCGCCGGAGCAGACACGGAACCCCGGCAGCCGCAAGGTTGCCGGGGTTTTCGTTTATCTGGAGGGCGGCAATATCACCCGTCACCCCGGCCTTGCGCCGGGGTCCATCGGGAGGCAGGCGCAGAGCAAGGGGTTCCTGGCGATGTGCTTCAGGCACGATGGACCCCGGCGCAAGGCCGGGGTGACGCTGGTTTGAAAGTGAAGGGAATGCCCCGCCGGCGCTCAGCGCGCGGCGAGCGCTTTCTTGAGTCGCGCGTGCGCGGAAGATTTGATCTGGCATACCCGCGCCGCGCCGACGCCGAGCACCTGCCCGATCTCCTCGAGGTTGAGTTCCTCGACATGATAAAGATGAATCACCGTCTGCTCGCGTTCGGGCAGGGTGGCGATCGCCGCGATCAAATGCTCGCGAGCCTCGCTCTCGGCGAGCTGGTCGAAGGCATTGGGTTCGTCGCTGGCGAACCATGGCTGGTCGTCGGCGTAAACCTCGTCGATCGAATCGAAGCGCACCGCCTCCGCGGTGACGTACTCGGCGCGCAATTTCTCGACCGTCACGGCGAGCCGCTCGGCCGCTTCGGCGTCGGTCGGCGCGCGGCCGAACTCGCCGGCGAGCTGCGCGACGGCGCGTTGATAGTCGCGCCGGCGG
>JAFKLV010000159.1 GCA_017304125.1 Sphingomonadales bacterium | reverse complement strand
GGGGCGTTCGGCATCGACATGATGCTTCCCGCGCTGCCCGATATCGCCCAGTCGCTCCACGTCACCGTCGCCAATCACCGCCAGTTCGTGATCACCGTGTTCGGCGCCGGCTATGGCATCGGGCAATTGTTCCACGGGCCGCTGGTCGATCGCTTCGGGCGGCGGCGGATGATGATCGGCTCGCTCGCCGCTTATGCCGCGCTGAACGTGCTCGCGGCGATTTCCGCGAGCTTCCCGTTGCTGCTCGCCGCGCGTTTCTTCGGCGGCACCGCGATCGCCGGGTCGCGCATCGGGATGATCGCGATGGTGCGCGATTGCTTCGCCGGGCGCGCGATGGCGCAGATCATGTCGCTCGCCTTCATGGTGTTCATGGCGATCCCGATCATCGCCCCGGGGCTCGGCGCCGGCATCCTGTTGTTCGGCAACTGGCGGACGATCTTCTGGATCATCGCCGGGCTGGCGTTGATCGTGATGGTCTGGGTCGCGATCCGTATCCCGGAAACGATGCTGCCCGAGGACCGCCGCGAGATCCGCCTGCCCGCGATCCTCGCCGGGTGGCGCGCGACGCTCTCCGACCGGCTGTCGCTGGGCTATACCCTCGCCACCACCGCGCTCACCGCCTGCCTCTATGGCTATCTCGGCTCGATCGAGCAGATCATGGCCGACGGCTTCGGCCGCCCGCATCTGCTGATCGTCATCTTCGCGCTGAGCGCGGGGATGATGATGATCGGCAATATGACCAATGCGCGGCTGGTGATGCGCATCGGCACACGCCGGCTGAGCCATGGCGCGGTCTGCGCGATGATCGTGGTCAGCGCGATCCACCTCGCGATCGCCCTGACCGGGCACGAAACGATCATCACCTTCGCCGTGCTGCAGGCGCTGACCTTCGCCGCTTTCTCGCTGTCGAGCGCCAATTTCTCTGCGATGGCGATGGAGCGGATGGGGCATATCGCCGGCACCGCGGCGAGCGTGCAGGGGTTCATCTCGCTCACCTTCGGCTCGGCGATCGGCACGATGATCGGCCAGGCATTCGACGGGACGACGCGCCCGCTGACCGCCGGCTTCCTCGTTGCCGCGGTGATCGCGATTTCGCTCGCCTTCATCACCGAACGCGGACGTTTATTCCGCCCGCTCGCCTGACGGGAACCACGCGCCCCTCCTGAGTGTTCGCTTTGTGACGAAGGAGGAGAAAGGCGATGGGCGGACGTCAGATCTACGGCCAGGGTTCGGGCGACGACGGATTCGACGAAGACGGCTATGACGAGAGCCAGCGCGCCGAAATCCTCGAAGTGACCCGCGAAGGACGACGCGACGGGGCGATCATCACCGATCTCGATCCCGATCTCGATGTCGATCTGGAAACCGACGACGACGTCGACCGCCTCAACGAGACCAACGAGGGTAAGTAACCTAGGGCGTTGCGGATTAGCGGGGCGGATGCCACGGTCGCCCGATGCCGACGATCGCGCTGCTGATCCTTTCGAACTGCTTCATGACCACCGCCTGGTATTGGCATTTGAAAGGCGGGATGGCGAAGCCGCTGCCGCTGGTGATCCTGATCAGCTGGGGCATCGCGCTCGCCGAATATTGCCTCGCCGTCCCCGCCAATCGCATCGGCTATGCCCATGGCTGGAGCGGCGGACAGCTCAAGGTGGCGCAGGAGGTGATTACCCTGCTCGTCTTCGGCGCCTTCGCGGTCTTCGTGCTCGGCGAACAATTGAGCTGGCGCCACGCCGGCGCCTTCGCCTGCCTGATCGGCGCGGCGCTGTTCATGTTCGCCGGTCGGCCGTGAGCCTTTCTCCCCTCCCTTGAACAAGGGAGGGGTCGGGGGTGGGTTGGTGTGGGGGATACCACAGCACCTGCCTCATACCCACCCACCCCCAGCCCCTCCCTTCACCAGGGAGGGGAGAAAAGATCGGGGGGCGAGGAAAGGTTACTTAAGCGAGGATCGGCATCCACATCGGCTCGCCGACCAGGCTCTGCGAACCGCGCAGCCGCTCCAGCGCCGCCGCGATCGCGGATTCGGGCGCTTCGTGGGTAACGATCGCCACCAGCGCGCTGCCGTCGGAATTGGCGCCGCGCTGGATCAGGCTCTCGATCGATACCCCCGCGTCGCGCATCGCCGCGGCGATTTCCGCCAGCACGCCGACGCGATCGGCCACCATGAAGCGCAGATAGGCGCGCCCGCGCCGCATCCCGGTATCGGCCGGACCGGCATCGGCCAGTGCGGTCACCGGCATCGCGAACGGCGGCCCCGCCTCGCCGCGCGCGATATCGATCAGATCGGCGATCACCGCGCTGGCGGTCGGCCCGTCGCCCGCGCCGGCGCCCTGGAACAGCAGCCGGCCGACGAAATTGCCCTCCGCCACCACCGCATTGGTCGAGCCCGTGACATGCGCCAACGGATGATCCTGCGGCACGAGCTGCGGCTGGACGCGCTGGAACAACCCGCCCGTGCCCAGCTCGGCCTGGCCGATCAGCCGGATGCGATAGCCGAGCGCGGCCGCCTCGGCGATATCGCCGGCGATGATCTGGCGGATGCCGCGGATCGCCACGCCGTCGAACGCCGGGCGCGTGCCGAACGACAGGCTGGCGAGGATCGACAGCTTGTGCGCCGCATCCACCCCGTCGATGTCGAAGCTGGGATCGGCCTCGGCATAGCCAAGCGCCTGCGCCTCGGCGAGCACGTCGCCGAAATCGCGCCCCTCGGCTTCCATCTTGGAAAGGATGAAGTTGCAGGTGCCGTTGAGGATGCCCTGCACCCGCGCGATCTCATTCGCCGCGGCGCCCTCGCGCAACCCCTTGATCACCGGGATACCGCCGGCCACCGCCGCCTCGAACTTGAGCGGCACGCCGGCCTTCTCCGCCGCCTCGGCCAGCTCGAGCCCGTGATGCGCCAGCATCGCCTTGTTGGCGGTGACGAAGGCCTTGCCCTGCCCCAACGTCGAGCGAGCGAGCGCCAGCGCCGGGCCATCCGCCCCGCCGACCAGCTCGACCACCACGTCAGCGTGCGTCTCGGCCAGCGCGACGGTATCGTCGACCCATTCGAAGCGCGAGATATCGACGCCGCGATCCTTGGTGCGATCGCGCGCGGAGACCGCGACGACCTCGATCGCGCGGCCCGCGCGGCGCTCGATCAGCGCGCGATTGGCATCGAGCACGCGGATCACGCCCGATCCGACCGTCCCCAGCCCCGCCAGCGCAACTCGCAACGCTTCCGCCATGTCGATTCCCTAATTTTGTAAGTCGGGCGCTCTTGGGCCACGAAGCAGGCGGCGGCAAGAGGCGCGTGGCTTCCCCATCCTCGCCTGCGCCGCTAGTGATCGACGATGACTACCGATACCGAACGGCAGCGCGCAGGCGTTGCCGAACTCACTTTTCGCGGCATCCTGCTCGGCGGGATCATCACATTGCTGTTTACCGCAGCCAACGTCTATCTCGGGCTCAAGGTCGGGCTGACCTTCGCCACCTCGATCCCCGCAGCGGTGATCTCGATGGCGGTGCTGCGCGCCTTTCCCGACAGCTCGATCCTCGAAAACAACATCGTCCAGACGATCGCCAGCGCGGCGGGGACGCTCGCGGCGATCATCTTCGTGCTGCCCGGGCTGGTGATGATCGGCTGGTGGCACGGCTTCCCGTTCGTCACCACTGCCGCGATCACCGCGACCGGGGGCATCCTCGGCGTGATGTTCTCGGTGCCGCTGCGCCGCGCTTTGGTGGTCGATACCGACCTGCCCTATCCCGAGGGCCGCGCCGCCGCCGAAGTGCTCGAAGTCGGCTCCGCCGCGCGTGACGGCGGGGCGGAGAGCGCCAAGGGGCTCTCGGTGCTGATCTGGGGCAGCCTCGCCTCCGCCGGCTTCGCGCTGCTGACGCAAATGAAGCTCGCCGCCGCGGAAACCGCGCGCTGGTTCCGCGTCGGCGCGAGCGCGACCGGGATCTCGGGCGGCCTGTCGTTCGCGCTGCTCGGCGTCGGGCATCTCGTCGGCCTGTCGGTCGGGATGGCGCAGCTCGTCGGCATGGCGACCGGCTGGTGGGTGCTGCTGCCGATCCTCACCGCGCACAGCGACCTCGGCGGCAGCGCGGAGGAACTGGCCAATGCCGTGTTCCGCGCCGACGTGCGTTTCTTCGGCGCCGGGGTGATCGGGGTCGCCGCGATCTGGGCACTGGCCAGGATCGCGCGCCCGGTGGTCGGCGGGATCGCTTCGGCGCTCGCCGCGAGCCGCGCGCGGCAAAGCGGCCAAACGCTGGCGCTGACCGAGCGCGACCTGCCGATCGGCATCGTCGGGTTCGTCTCGCTCGTGATGCTGGCGCCGATCGCGCTGTTGCTGTGGAGCGTCATCGCGGGCGGCCCGCTCGCCGCCTCGGGGGTGATCCTCATCAGCGGCGCGTTGCTGTTCGTGCTGGTGATCGGCCTGCTGATCGCCGCGGTATGCGGCTATATGGCCGGGCTGATCGGCGCCTCCAACTCGCCGGTTTCGGCGATCGGCATCCTGTCGATCATCGCTGCGTCGCTGCTGCTCGTCGGGCTGTTCGGGCGCAATTCCCCGCCAGACACCGCGCAGGCGCTGATCGCTTATGCGCTGATCGTCACCGGCATCGTGTTCGGCGTGGCGACGATCTCCAACGACAACCTCCAGGATCTCAAGACCGGCCAGCTGGTCGGCGCGACGCCGTGGAAGCAGCAGGTCGCGCTGGTCATCGGCGTATGCTTCGGCGCGCTGGTGGTGCCGGTGGTGCTCGATCTGCTCAACACCGCGTTCGGCTTTGCCGGCGCGCCCGGCGCAGGGCCGCAGGCACTTGCTGCACCACAGGCCGGGCTGATCTCGGCACTGGCCAAGGGCGTGCTGGGCGGCGATCTCAACTGGCCGATGCTGCGCTGGGGCGCACTCGCCGGGGTCGGCTTCGTCGTGCTCGACGAAATGATGGGGCGGATGAAGCTGCTCCGCCTGCCGCCGCTCGCGGTGGGGATCGGCATCTACCTGCCGATGGCGGTGATCCTGCCGGTGACGGTGGGTTCGGTGCTCGGCTGGCTCTACGACCGCTGGTCGGATCGCCGCACCGATGCGGAGGGCGCCAAGCGCCTCGGCGTGTTGCTGGCGACCGGGATGATTGTCGGCGAGAGCCTGTTCGGGGTCGCCTTTGCCGGCGTCGTCGCGGCGACCAACACCGATTCGCCGCTCGCGGTGGTCGGCGCGGGGTTCGCGCCGGTCGCGCTGGTCGGCGGCACCCTGTTGTTCGTCGCGCTGACCTGGTGGCTCTACCGGCGCACGCGCGGGCTGGTGATCAACGACTGATCCACTCTTTCCCCCCTCCCTTGAACAAGGGAGGGGTCGGGGGTGGGTTGGCCCGAGGGGGCACCGCTCCGCTCGCCTCATACCCACCCACCCCCGGCCCCTCCCTTCA
>JAFKLV010000158.1 GCA_017304125.1 Sphingomonadales bacterium | reverse complement strand
CCCGGCATCGCGCGCGCGCTCCACCCCCAGCCGCACCGCCGACGCCATGTCGCGATCGGGATCGTGATCGGGGATGATCGTGAAGCGATGTGCCGCGAAATCGATCTCGGCGCCGTTGGTGATCGCCACCCGTTCCTTGAACGGCACATCCTCCAGCGTCACCGCGACATGCAGCCCGAGCGGGCGCGAGAGGAACAGTTCGTCGAGCTTGCTGCCGATATCGCCGAACCGTTCCGACTTGCCGGCGGCAAGCAGCACGAGGACGGTCTGCTCGACCGGGATCATCGCCTGCCTCTTTCCAGCGCGCGTGCATCCGCCGCGCATCGCGCACCGCTGGTCGTAAAAATCATCGTTCAGGCTCCGTTCGCCTTCAGGCAGTAACGCTTGCGCGTCATGTTGGTGCCCATGCGAAAAATTCTCGTGCTCCTCGCATTGCTGGTCACGGCATGCGGAAAGGGGCAGGATCGGCCGATGCCCGAAGCCATTTCCCCGCTCTCTTCCCCGATCGTCATCGCGCACCGCGGCGCGAGCGGCGAACGGCCCGAACATACGCTCGGCTCCTATGAGCGCGCGATCGAGCAGGGCGCCGATTTCATCGAGCCCGATCTGGTGCCGACCAAGGACGACGTGCTCGTCGCGCGGCACGAGAATGAGATTTCGGAGACGACCGACGTCGCCGCGCATCCCGAATTCGCCGCGCGCCGCACGACCAAGACGATCGACGGGCAGAAACTGACCGGCTGGTTCGTTGAGGATTTCACGCTGGCCGAACTGAAGACGTTGCGCGCCAAGGAGCGGTTGCCGCTGCTGCGCCCCGACAACCGGCAATATGACGGCAAGTATGAGATCCCGACGCTTGCCGAGATCATCGCGCTCGCCAAGCGGCATCATGTCGGCATCTACCCCGAGACCAAGCATCCGACCTATTTCGCCTCGATCGGCCACCCGACCGATGCCTTGCTGGTCAAGCAGTTGCAGGCGGCGGGGTGGAATACGCCTGACGCGCCGGTGTTCATCCAGTCGTTCGAGGTGGAGAATCTCAAGAAGATCCACGCCATGACCGGCATCCGGCTGATCCAGCTGGTCGACAAGGAAGGCGGCCCGGCCGATCGCGCGGCGCCGAGCTATGCCGCGATGCTGACCCCGGAAGGATTGCGCGAGATCGCCACCTACGCTTTCGGCATCGGCCCCAACAAATCGATGCTGTGGGATGGCAAGCTGCCGACAGGATTAATCAGCGCGGCGCATGCCGCTGGACTGCGCGTCCACCCCTGGACCTATCGTGCCGAGAATTACTTCCTGCCCTCCGCCTTTCGCAACGGGCTCAACCCGCGCGGGCACGGCGATCTGGACGGGGAGATCAAGGCGGCGTTGCGGCGCGGGCTGGACGGTTTCTTTACCGACTTCCCGGGGATCGGCGTCACGGCGCGCGACGAGGTGCAGAAGGAGCGGACGAAGAAATGACCCGGCGGGTGATAGGAGTGATGTTGGCGGCGGTGCCGCTGATCGCGACGGCGGGGTGCGTGCGGACGATCACCACCGTCGCCACCGCGCCGGTGAAGGCGACCGGCAAGGTGATCGACTGGAGCACGACCAGCCCGTCCGAACGCGACCGCGCTTATGCCCGCAAGATGCGCAAGCAGGCGGAGCGCTGCCAGAAGCACCCGGACGCGGCGGAATGCGCACAGAACGGATATGCGCAACAGCCGCAGTCGCAGCGGTAGCGAGCCTCCAGTCGCAGAATCTGAGGCGCAATGGACCCCGGCTCAAGGCCGGGGTGACGGTGCTACCCCGTCGGGGCAAAGCCGCGCCCTCGGACGGCGCTATGGCGCCGCCGGCCGATCTGACCGCGCGAGGCCGCGCCGCAGCTTTCGCTGCGGCTCGGCGCGGTCAGATTAGATGTGAATCGGCTTGCCGGTCACCGCCATCGCGGCTTCCTTGATCGCCTCGCTGTGCGTCGGATGGGCGTGGCAGGTGTAGGCGATATCCTCGCTCGTCGCGCCGAATTCCATCGCCTGCGCGGCCTGCGCGATCATCGTCCCGGCAACCGAGGCGATGCACCACACGCCGAGCACGCGGTCGGTCTTGGCGTCGGCGATCACCTTCACGAAGCCGTCGGGCTCATGGTTGGTCTTGGCGCGGCTGTTGGCGATCATCGGGAACTTGCCGACCTTGACCTTGCCGCGCTCCTTGGCGGCTTCCTCGGTCAGCCCGACCCCGGCGATCTCCGGCCAGGTATAGACGACGCTGGGGATCACATCGTGGTTCACGATGCCATGCTGGCCGGCGATATTTTCCGCGACCGCAATTCCTTCGTCCTCGGCCTTGTGCGCCAGCATCGGGCCGGGGATGACGTCGCCGATCGCCCACACGCCCGAAACGGCGGTGCGGAAATCATGATCGGTCTCGATCTGGCCGCGTTGGTTGGTCGCCAGCCCGATCTTGTCGAGCCCGAGCCCGTCGGTATTGGGCTTGCGGCCGATCGACACCAGCACGCAATCCGCGTCGAGCGTCGTCGCCTCGCCGCCCGCGGCGGGCTCCAGCGTCAGCGTCGCGGTGTCGCCGTTGACCGCGACATTGGTCACCTTGGTGCCGAGCTTGAACTCGATACCCTGCTTCTTGAAGATCTTATTGGCTTCCTTGCGGACTTCGCCGTCGAAGCCGGGGAGGATCTGGTCGAGGAATTCGACGCAGGTCACCTTGGCGCCGAGCCGGCGCCACACGCTGCCGAGCTCCAGCCCGATCACGCCGCCACCGATCACCACCATATGCTGGGGCACCTTGGGCAGTTCGAGCGCGCCGGTCGAATCGACCACCACCTTCTGGTCGATCGTCACGCCCGGCAGCGGGGTGACCGACGAGCCGGTGGCGATGACGATATTCTTCGCGGTGACGGTCTGGTCGCCGACCGTCACCTTATGCGCGTCTTCGAAGCTGGCCTTGCCCTTGAGCCAGGTCACCTTGTTCTTCTTGAACAGGAATTCGATCCCGCCGGTGAGCTGCTTGACCGCATCGCGGCGCTGGCCGTGCATCGTGTCGAGGTCGAGCTCCGGAGTCACCTTGATGCCGAGTTTGGCGAAGGAACCGTTGGCCGCCGCGTCATAATATTCGGATGCGTGGAGCATCGCCTTCGACGGGATGCAGCCGACGTTGAGGCAGGTGCCGCCCAAGGTCTCGCGGCTCTCGGCGCAGGCGGTCTTGAGCCCGAGCTGCGCGGCGCGGATCGCCGCGACATAGCCACCGGGGCCGGCACCGATCACCAGCACGTCAAAGTCGAATTCGTCAGCCATGGTCGCTCGCTTCTGTTTTCAGCGGGGAATCGGGTTGGGACATAGCCCTTGCGGGCGGGGAGGCAACCCCGCCCGGACGGCGTTCACCTATTTCAGCAGCACCAGTTCCTCGGCCATCGTCGGATGGAGCGCGACGGTGGCGTCGAACTGCGCCTTGGTCAGCCCAGCCTTCACTGCGACTGCGGCGGCCTGGATGATCTCCGCCACGTCCGGGCCGATCATATGGATGCCGAGGACGCGATCGGTCACGCCGTCGCACACCATCTTGTAGAGCGAGCGCTCGTCGCGGCCCGCGAGTACATTCTTGAGCGGGCGAAAATCGGACGAATAGACCTTCACCGACCCCAATTTCTGCCGCGCCTGTGATTCGGTCAGCCCGACGCCGGCGATCGGCGGGTGGCTGAAGCAGGCGTTGGGGACATTGTCATATTCGACCGTCGTCTGCTTGCCGCCGAACATCCGGTCGGCGAAGGCCTGCCCCTCGCGGATCGCGACCGGGGTTAGCTGGATGCGATCGATCACGTCACCCACCGCATAGATCGAGGGGCAGGCGGTGCGGTTCTCGTCATCCACCTTCACCGCGCCCTTGTGGTCCAGCTCGACGCCGGCGCTCTCCAGCCCGAGCCCGTCGGTGTTGGGCAGGCGGCCGGTGGCGTACATCACGCAATCCACCGTCACCGGCTCATGCCCGCTCATTTCGACCGTGAGCGAGCCATCGTCGTTTCTGACGATCTTCTCGAACATTGCGTCGAAGCGGAATTCCATCCCCTTGGTGATGCTGATCTGGAGCAGGCGATCGCGGATCTGCTGGTCATAGCCGCGCAGGATTTCCTTCGACCGGTTCATCACGATCACATGCGCGCCGAACTGGTGGAAGATGCCGGCGAACTCATTGGCGATATAGCCCGCGCCGGCGATCAGCACGCGCTTCGGGATCGCCTCCAGATGGAACACCTCGTTCGAGGTGATGCCATGTTCGGACCCCGGAAATTCGGGCATATGCGGGCGGGCGCCGGTGGCAACCAGGATCGTCTTGGCGGTCTTCTTCGTTCCGTCGGCCAGCGTCACCTCATTGGGCCCGGTGACGACGGCGCGCTGGTGGATGATCTCCACCCGGTTCGATTCGAGCGTCGTGGTATAAGCGCGGTCGAGCCGGTCGACCTCGGCCAGCACATTGGCCTGCAGCGTCTTCCAGTCGAAGATGCAATCGGGCACCTGCCAGCCGAAGCGGCGGGCGTCCTTCAGATCCTCGGCGAAATGCGCGCCGTAAACGAGCAGTTTCTTGGGTACGCAGCCGCGGATGACGCAGGTGCCGCCGACGCGATATTCCTCCGCGACCGCCACCCGCGCGCCATAAGCCGCCGCCACCCGGCTGGCACGCGTGCCGCCCGAGCCGGCGCCGATGGTGAACAGGTCATAATCATAATCGGACATTCAACTGTCTCCGCGAGCGCTGTCGAATGCAGATATGAGCCCGAGATGCTCGGCGAAAGGATCAAAATCCCGATCACTGTAAAGGAGTGATCGGGAAATGCGCCTTCACCGGAATAGCGCGGGTGGCCTAAGCCAGTCCCGCGCGCCGGATCAGATCGTCGGTGGAGGGGTCGAAGCTCCCGCCGCCCTTGGCCGCCGCTTTGGCCATTTCCTTGCCCAGTTCGACGCCGAACTGGTCGAACGAATTGATCCCCAGCAATACCCCGTTCACGAACACGCGATGCTCGTAGAAAGCGATCAGCGCGCCCAGCGTCCGCGCGTCGAGTTGGTCGAGCAGCAAGGTCGAGGACGGCCGGTCGCCGGGATAGGCGCGCGCCGGATCGTCGGGGTTTTCGCGCCCCTTCATCAGCGCCGCGCCCTGCGCGAAAGCGTTGAGCAGCAACTGGCGGTGATGCTCCTCGGGCAGGGTGTCGGCCTGTTCGATCACCGCGAGGAATTCGACCGGCACGAGATGCGTGCCCTGATGCAATAGCTGGAACACCGCATGCTGCGCATCGGTGCCGACCCCGCCCCAGGTGATCGCCGCGGTGGGATAGCTGACCGGCGTGCCGTCGATCGTCACGCCCTTGCCGTTCGATTCCATCTCGAGCTGCTGGAGATAGCTCGGCAGCAGCCGCAGCCGTTCGTCATAGGCGA